>JANODZ010000058.1:0-6447 GCA_031412935.1 Anaerolineales bacterium | reverse complement strand
GCCGCCCGCCGTATTGAACAAGCACAACAACTTGCCGCCTCATTCCCAAGTCATAAAATACAAGTCATAGAATTCCTAGACCTTCAACTTTCAACTTTCAACCTTCTGGTAAACACGACCCCGATCGGCATGACCCCAAACAACGATCAATCTCCCCTGCCTGCAAATTTGTCATTCCCTTCAAATACTTTAATTTATGATCTGATTTACAATCCACTTGAGACAAAATTAGTAAAAGATGCCCGATTGCAAGGATTGTCCGCTACAACAGGCTTGGGTATGTTAATTGAACAAGCTACCCTCGCCTTTGAAATTTGGACAGGTCACACCCCGCCAATAAATGTTCTGTTTGAATCCATCGGGGTGACCCGTCCTGATTAATTAGAACTGCGGACGACCATGACGGGTCGCCCTTACTTTGTAAACGGAGAACTTATGCTTCGATTTTTAACCGCAGGAGAATCACATGGACCCTCACTGACCGCCATCCTGGATGGTATGCCCGCGGGACTTTCCATCACGCATGAAATTATTAATAAAGAACTCGCTCGCCGCCAGCAAGGCTATGGCTCAGGCGGGCGGATGAAAATTGAAAAGGACACGGTTCAAATCCTTGGCGGAGTCATGGCCGGCGAAACCACAGGCGCCCCGATTGCATTACTTGTGCAAAATGATGACCATGTCAAATGGAAAGGCATGGCCATTGAGCCGATGACTGCTCCTCGTCCGGGTCATGCCGATTTAACAGGCGCTGTGAAATATGGCTACAAAGATTTACGCCCCGCGCTTGAGCGTGCATCCGCTCGCGAAACGACAATGCGGGTAGCGACAGGGGCAATCTGCAAATTTTTCCTCGCGCAGTTTGGCATCCTCATCGGCGGATATGTTTCATCGATTGGCGAAGTGCAAACCGATTTTGGTGAGATGCCTTTTGAAGAACGCTTTGCGCGCGCCGAAGAATCGGATGTGCGTTGTCCGATTGAATCATCCGCTTTGAAAATGCGAAATGAAATAGAAAAAACCATTCATGGCAAAAATACTTTGGGCGGCTTGCTTGAAATTGTCGCGCTCAATCTTCCGATCGGGCTTGGTAGTTTCGTCCAATGGGACAAACGCCTCGAAGCGAAACTCGCCATGGCGGTCATGTCCGTACAGGCCATCAAAGGCGTGGAAATTGGCGACGCGTTTGAAAATGCAAAACTTCCCGGTACACGCGCCCACGACCCAATCAACTTGCAACCTTCAACCTTCAACATTCAACGTCCTTCCAACCGCGCAGGCGGAATTGAAGGCGGTGTCTCCAACGGACAACCGATCATCATCCGCGCCGCGATGAAACCGATTGCCACCACGCTTCTTCCCCAGCCGACAGTTGATCTTGCGTTAGGGAAAGAATCTCCCACCAAATATGAACGCTCCGATTTTTGCCCCGTCCCGCGGGCAGTGCCAATCCTTGAAGCAATGGTTGCATTTGTTTTAGCGGATGCGCTGATCGAAAAACTTGGCGGCGACTCGCTGAACGAGATGAAACCAAGATTTGAATCCCTGCGAAAAGCAACTCTTGAAGATTTACAGATGGATAACACATCACATATCTTTTGGGAATAAACATATCACGTCGTTGCGAGGAGCGCCCTTGTTCTTCGCGACGAAGCAATCTCCAACTCGGCGAGGAGATTGCTTAGAGCGGGAGAACCCCGCTCTCGCAATGACGAATGGAGAACCATGCACATCTTCCTCTACGGCCCGCCTGGAATAGGTAAATCAACAGTCGGGAAAAAACTTGCTGGCAACCTCAAATTGCCCTTTATCGACCTCGACCGTGTCATCGAAAGAAACGCGGGGTTGTCCATTGCACAGATCATGGAACAACAGGGTGAGCCCGCCTTTCGTGAGCTCGAATCCGCCGCGTTAAAAGAGGCGGTAGGTCGGGTATTAAGCGTGACAGATGGTGGGTTACAAACAAGTCAGCCAAAAGCAATCATTGCTCTTGGCGGCGGCGCATTATTGCGGGATGAAAATCGTGCCTTTGCAGAGAGCAATGGCCGGGTCATTTTGCTGATGGCTGAATTGGCTACATTATTGGAACGGATGAAGAAAGATTCAGGTAAACGCCCTTTGTTGTCGGGTGATATGAACACGAAACTTTCTTCATTGCTTGCAGAGCGTGCAGAACATTACAACTCTTTTCCTATGCTTATTCATGTGGATCGGAAACTTGCCGGGCAAAATGTGGTTCAGGTCCAGGTGATGTTGGGATGGCATCACTTATCTGCGATGGGCGAATATGATGCGCTCGTGCAGAGTCATGGAGTTGAACAGCTTGGCGAAATGCTTAAGGCCCGCGGATTGCAAAGCCCGCTCATTGTTACAGATGAAAACGTAGTTAAATTCCACGCTGATAAAGTGTTGGCGTCATTACGCTCCTCAGGTTTCGAGCCGAAGGTGATATCTGTTCCCGCAGGGGAAGCCCATAAAAATCTGGAAACGATCAGCCGGCTTTGGCATGGATTTCTCGAAGCAGGTCTGGATCGTAAAAGCACGGTCCTCGCTTTGGGCGGCGGTGTGATCGGGGACATGGCTGGTTTTGCCGCTTCAACCTACATGCGTGGAGTTGCCTGGGTCGGCCTTCCAACGACTTTACTTGCGATGGTAGATGCGTCGTTGGGCGGAAAAACTGGTTTTGATCTGCCTGAAGGCAAGAATCTAGTTGGCGCATTTTATCCCCCGAAATTAATACTCGCTGATCCGCAATTTTTGAACACCTTACCTGAAAGAGAATTAATTTCTGGCATGGCGGAAGTGGTCAAGCATGGCATGATCTCAGACCCTGAATTGTTTTCATTATGCGGGCGTGGATTATTATGGTTGAAAGATAACCTTGAATACATCGTTAAACGCGCAATGGCAGTTAAGATAAAGGTGATCGAAGAAGATCCATATGAACAGGGAGTCCGCGCGGCGTTGAATTTTGGGCATACGGTGGGGCACGCGCTGGAGCTTGTCAGTAAATTCAACTTGCGGCATGGCGAGGCGATTGCCATCGGCATGCTGGCTGAGGCGAAGTATTCTGCGCGGGTTGGGCTGGCAGGCGCCGGGTTGGTGGAGGCGCTGACCGAGTCGCTTAAAGCCCAGGGATTGCCGATCCAAATCCCGCAAGAATTGCCGCGCGCAGAAATCATCCGCGCGATGCGAATGGATAAAAAGAAGGATGCGAACGCGAACGCGATCCGCTTTGCATTGCCGGCTGAGATCGGCAAAGTGGAATTGATCGCGGTGCCTGTGACTGATTTGGAATCGGTATTGGAGTGAATATGAAAATTTTGATCTTGCATGGCCCAAATCTAAATTTGCTGGGTACGCGCGAACCTGAAGTTTATGGCTCGACGACCCTGGCAGACATCAATAAAAAAATGCTAGAGCTGGGAATTGAATTGGGTGTGGAAATAAAGTGCATTCAATCGAATGTGGAAGGTGCGTTGATCGATGCGTTGCAGGATTCGCGCACCTGGGCAAGTGGAGTTGTTTTCAACCCGGGCGGGTACACCCATACATCGGTTGCCTTGCGGGATACGATCTCGGCCATTAAAATTCCCGTCATCGAAACACATTTATCCAATGTGTATGCCCGTGAAGAATTCCGTCATGTTTCAATGATCTCGGCCGTCTGCAAAGGGAAGGTTGTCGGTTTTGGCTGGCGGTCGTATGAGCTGGGACTGCGGGGATTGATCGAAATGCTCAAGTAGGTCAGGCTGCAAGCCTGACAGTTTTTGAAATATAAGCGTTGGCTGGTTGCAAACCCGCTAACGCTCAATCAATAGATTATTTTTCTTCCAACGGAGCAAACCCTCCGCCAAGTATTTCTTGTGCAGGTGAAACAATCACCATGGCTTTCGGGTCTTCTTTTGCAACAGCAGATTTCAGATTATGCACTTCAGTGACGGTCAATGCACAAAGAAGAATAGTACGGGCTTTGCCCGTATACATTCCTGTACCGTTAATGGCAGTCACGCCGCGTTTAAGATCAGTAAGAATGCGGTCTGAAACAGTTTTGGTTTTATCCGTGATGATTAGCGCCAACAACTGTCTGCGGCGTTGACGCGGCGCAAGCAATGCGCGGAGTCCCTTTTGTTTCCCCTGCGCGGAAGGCGCGGCGGTTGCAGAGTCATCGCCAAAGCGTGGAAGCACCTCGCCTGTGGCGCGTGTTATGGTGACTGTTGCAAGTGCCACGAGGGTAAGCAACGTGTAATAGACAAAACCAAGCCCGATTATGATCTGACCTGATATGGGTCCAACAGAACTGCGGCTTATAAATTCAGCAACATTAGCTGGTGAGGCAGGGAAGAGCCATATTTTTGCAAGCCAGGATGCACCGAGAATTAGGAATATCCAATAGTAATTACGGCGCAAACGGCGGCCAAAAGCCTCCCACATGGAGATCGGAAAACTCGGTGTGAGTAAATTTTCGGCAAGGTTCTCAGCCCACTCAGGTGAGGGGTGAAACGGGGACACAAGCATGGCCGCGAAAAAATCCGTCTCCATTAAGCGCACGCGGTAACTCCATAATTCATAATAACGATAACGGCGCGCTTCGATAAATAAAAACCACATCACTAGCAACGTGTTCAAAAGAATAATGGCATGATGAACATTCGCCTGGCTGAATGCAATTGAAAGTGTTGCGCCCGTGGCTACCACCGCCCAGTTCGTGGTTGTATCCAATCGCTGTCGCCAGACATTGGCGCGTTGAATTTCGGCGCGAAATAAATGCACCATGGCAGTGACGAACTCGCTGGTCTGAAGTTTATAACCGCGATACGTCCAGACAGGTTCTTCGGTATCTAATGGGGGAGGCGTTTTTTGTTTTGGCATGGAATCAATCTCGCTCTGATGAATCGGATATAATCATTTTACATCTTTTTATTTTTTTCTAAATGAACTATTACGGACAAACAATTATTGGAAAGTTGCTTTTTGCGCAGTCCCCGACGCAAAGTTTACTGCAAACGCCGCCGGGGACGGCGGCTGGAGCGCAGGCAATGTATTAGGGATAAACAATGTTCAATATCATTCCAACTGCCGAGCCATTTTTTCTTCAAGGAAATAGAACAGGCATCCTGCTCATTCATGGCTTCACCGGCACGCCCAAAGAAATGCGTTGGATGGGGGAGTATCTAAACCAACAGGGATACACCTGTTTGGGGATTCGACTCAATGGGCATGCCACCGACATTGATGACATGCGCCGCTCACGCTGGACAGACTGGACTGCTTCTGTTGAAGATGGTTATCATTTACTTTCCAGCAGTGTCGAGCGGGTCTTCCTCGTAGGTCTTTCAATGGGAGGCGCATTGTCATTGTTGATGTCCACTTACTTTGAGCAGCGTGTGGCGGGTGTAGTGGCGATGTCTACGCCGTATATTTTGCCAAGAGACCCAAAGAATTACCCCATCTGGTTTCTCAAGTTATACGGCAGGTTTGTAAAATATGCGCCGAAATCAGGAAATGAACCCAGTGCAGCCTGGGTTGACAAGCAGGCCTTCGGCGGGCATGTGTCCTACCTACAAAATCCCATTCATTCCGTTGCAGAGTTGAAATTATTGCTCAATCAGATGCAAGCGGCGCTGCCCGATGTTCGCCGGCCTGTTTTATTGATCCATTCCAAAGATGACTTGTATGTGCCGCCGGATCATATGGAAAAAATTTATGCACGGCTGGTTGCTCTGCATGCGTCAGATAAGACAAAACTTTACGTGACTGGATCAAGCCACGTGGTGACACGGGATGCGGCGCGCGGACACGTGTTCAAAGCTGTTTTGGAATTTATTCGCAAGGTGGAGAGTCAACTTGAATCGTAATTTGTTTTTTGTCGTTATCGCTTTGTTTCTTTGGGGATTTGGCGAAGGGATGTTCTTTAATTTTATGCCGATCTATCTTGATAATCAATTTTTGTTAAATAAATATGAAATTGGCCTGGTGCTCGGTGCGTTCGGATTTTCGATGGCGATCACGCATATTCCTGCCGGTCACCTTGCAGACCGATTTGGACGCAAACCTTTGTTGATCATTGCCTGGATGCTTGGATTGATCTCGACTCTGATCATGGGTCTTTCGGCGGCTTTACCTTTTTTTCTTATCGGCTTGTTTGGTTACGGCTTGACCGCTTTTGTTTCCTCGCCTTTGAGTAGTTACGTAACTGCGGCGCGCGGTAAATGGCCGGTGGGAACTGTGCTCTCAATGACCACCGCCACATTCGGCATGGGCATGGCAATGGGGCCGATAACAGGTGGTTGGATCGGCGATCATTATGGAATGCGGACGAGTTTTCTGGTGGCCGCGGGAGTGTTCGTTATTTCGAATGGGTTTATGTTCTTTGCCAAGAGTCAACCGATTGACCATCATGACCATGACGCTCCTCAGCCGACCCTGATGAGTAATAAACGATTT
>JANODZ010000057.1:0-7084 GCA_031412935.1 Anaerolineales bacterium | reverse complement strand
GCATCAGGATGGCCGCTTCACGCGAGGTAGGGCGCGGACCGGGGTAGCGGAATTTTTCGATGTCCACCTGGGTTACATCGCCATTTGCCGCTTCCATGGCTTGATTATATTGATAACGCGTGATCAGCGTGCCATGGTGTTCAAGAATGAAATCCCGCAGGCGGCCGGGCAGGCGATATTTTTTTGCCAGCTTTATCCCATCTGTGATATGGCGAATGATGATTGTGGATGATTCTTCGGGGGAGATATCGTGATGTTTGTTGACATCTCCAGGAATTTGATTCTCAATAAAAAAAGTTGGGTTGAGCGCTTTGCCAATATCATGAAACTGCGCCCCGACTCGCGTAAGCAATGGATCCGCGCCGATTTTTTCTGCAGCTTGTTCTGCAAGGTTGGCAACCTGCAAACTATGCTGATAAGTACCCGGCGCATTACGCAGCAGGAATTGCAGAAGGGGGAAATCAGGACGCGAAATATCCAGCAGTTGAAATGCAGTGGTGATGCCCAGCGTTTGCGCGAGGAGATATTGAAGTAAAAGTGTGATACTGGCCGCAGAAAATCCCGCGAAGAAAACAACACTAATAAATTGAACAATGCCCAGCCGGTCGGGTACGAAGAACGGCAGGCGATAAGCCAGAAGCACAACCAGCCCTGAAAGCGAGATGGCAATGCCTGCAAGCACAAATCCCCAATAGCGCCGTACAGGACCCAGCACAAGCAAACCGATCAGCGATGTGAGTAAATAGTATGGCGCAAGATCAAGCGTATTTGGCAGACCGTAAGCCGCCAGCAAACACAGCGGAATAGAGATCACAAGCCCGGTTTCAAGCCCGAATAAAGCGGTGATCAACAGCCCTGCGGCTTGTATGGGATAGCCATAAGGCGCAAGGGTACGGTTATTAAATAATCGCGCGCCGATTAAAAAAACAACAAAGATCAGCGCGATCACCAGAATACTGCGCGGGTTATCCACTACGATCGAGCGTTTTCGACGAAAGAAATAGATGGGAACAAGAACAGCTGAAAGCAGGATGATCGCGGCCGCGCCGAGATTGTCCTCCCAACGTTGACCGGGACGGATCATGCCAAGCTGTTGAAAGGCTTCCATATCCGCAGGAGTAATGACCTCACCCACAGGCACAATGGTTTCCCCGGCTTTATAGGTTCGCACGATCGGTTTAACTGCTTCGCGCGCGGCCTGACTCGCGGCAGTTGTCAATTCCTGGCTAAAAAAACTATTCGGCACAACAAAAGCCGTTACCAATTCTGTCACCAGCGCAGACTGTTGTTCATTTAAAGTCAGGCTGACAAAAGAAGATACACCTGCTTGTGCGGTTTTCACTTTATCTTCATAGATCGCGCCGCGCATCACCTGTTCCAAAACCCGCAGAGATTCAAATTGCACGACCTCCCAGCGAGGATCAGAGATCAAGATCAAGTAATCAATTGACTCAAGTTCCAAACGAACATCACTCAGGGCAACCAGCTTTGATTTTTTCTCATCGCTGGTCAAACCAATATCGTCACGCACCGATGTAATATATTGCGCCGCCGTTCTCAGCCCTTCGATCTGCTGGCGTGCAATGGCCGGGTCCGGCGAAGAATATACCGGCTGTACCGCACTCTCGGCGGCTTGACGCGCTTCTTCCGTGCGGATGTCGCTCACATATTCAATATCACGCGGCGCCTGCATGGTGATCTGTGAAACATCGCCAATATCCAATGCCTGCGTGGTGGGGCGCAGCGCAAGCGGCGTGGTCAACGTAACAAAAGATATCAGGCTGACCATAAAGATCAGACTGATCTGTAAAATTCGAATACGAGTGGAAGCGGGCGCGCGCGCAGGCAT
Organism: Anaerolineales bacterium; assembly: GCA_031412935.1. Lineage (GTDB taxonomy): Bacteria > Chloroflexota > Anaerolineae > Anaerolineales > Villigracilaceae > Villigracilis. The sequence goes on along the minus strand of JANODZ010000057.1, from coordinate 5,235 downwards.
AAAAATTTTTCACAAGCTGAAAATCATCTTGTGAAGTGAGATTACTTCGTGAGCAATTCTTTTACGGTCGAGCTGATCATGTCATTCGGTGCGCGGCCTGCGATCTTGGGCATGACGATCTTCATCACCTTGCCCATATCGCCCTGCGCAGAGGCTCCGCTCTCGACGATGGCAGCCTGTATCAGCGTGCGCAATTCAGCGGCAGACATGGCTTTTGGCAGGAAGACCTCCAGTACTTTGATCTCGGCTTCGTTGCCTTCGATCAGATCAGGACGATTGGCTTTATTGGCTTCTTCAATAGCCTCGCGGCGGTTCTTGATCTCCTTTTGGATCAAGGCCACCACAGCCAGGTCTTCGAGCGGGGTTTGCTTATCCACTTCCACCTGCTTCACGGCCGCAAGCACCATCCGCAGCGTGCGCTTGCGAACTTCATCGCCGCTCTTCATGGCGTCTTTTACTGATTCGTTAAGTTGAGTTTTTGTATCCATAATTTGATTATACCCTTTCATTAATGGGATGAAGAACCCGCTTCTCTCCGCCCTGAAAACTGATTCAAAAACCCAGGCAGTTTTCCAACCTGCAAAGAATCATTACATCCCTTCGGGATTATCATGCCAAACAAATCTCGATTTCTAGTATCATTACATCCCTTCGGGATTGCAGTGCGCTTTAATTCCAATGGGTTACAAGTCTGTGAATTTTGAAGACATTTCAGGCGTGAGGATTTTTTCCAAAACTTCAAACTCGTATTGCGTGCGTTTGACCGCGGCGGCGCGCGCATATTCAAACTTTAATCCCTGTTCAGAAGAATCAAGGTTCATCCATCCATGCGAATCACGCGGCAGAAGCGCGAGCGAAAACTTACGCAGGAACGGGATGAAATATAACGCGTCCATCGGAAGGTAGATCTTGGCGGAATAAAGCTCAAGGCTTTGGATCAAACTTTTTTGAACAGGATCAATTTCGGGCGGGGCGGGAGGCGTGCCTGCGTGCTGACTCAGCCACAAGGAGATGTAATTGGTATGCGAGTAGAAATCCTGTGCGCCGTGAATCAATCTTCCAAATGCGATCCAGGCTGAGAGTACGCCGGGAGAAAGCAGGGCTGCGATGACCAAAGCGCGTTGTTGATTGATATAGCGATGCCCTTGATCAATAGCGTTGTTATCAAAGTGAAATTCATTATGGCCGATCAGCCCGCGCAGAGAATCCTGTTTGCAATTCGCGGCAATGATAATCTCCAGCGCCGGCGGACTGACACTGGCGCTCAAAGCCTCACGAGTAATTTTTTCATGAATGGAAATAAGCATTTGAAAATTATAAGCGATGCGTGTGCGGCGCACATAAAGTGGTTATAATGCGCGTATGACCTTTTATACTGCAAAAGGCGACGACGGCACAACCGGTTTACTCGGTGATGGCCGCGTCCCAAAATACCATGTCCGCATGGAGGCGATCGGCGCATTGGATGAAGCCTCCGCCGCGCTCGGCTTGGCGCGTGCGCAATGCAGCGCGGCACAAACAGCGCCGATCCTGCTCGAAACACAACGCGATCTTTATAAGCTGATGGCGGAAGTGGCTTCTACGCCGCAGAATGCGGCGCGCTTTCTTTATATTGATGAAGCCCGAGTAAAATGGCTCGAAAAACAAACCGACGATCTCAGCAGGCTGGTTGAGATTCCAAAGGAATTTATTTTGCCCGGCGATACACTCAGTGGAGCGGCGCTCTCGATGGCGCGCGCCATCGTCCGCCGGGCAGAACGATGCGTGGTAAGTCTCTTCGATGATGATGAAGTGGCCAACCCAGACCTGCAACGCTATCTCAACCGGCTTTCCTCTTTATGTTTTGTACTTGAGCTGCTTGAGAATCAGAATGCGGGAAAGAAGACCACACTCGCAAAGCCGTAAAAAAACGAGACATGCCCATCTTATTATCACTGCCAGGATGTTAATCTGAAGCCTGGCATTTAAATTTCCAACACGACTTAGGTATTACTTATAAGGTGAATTATGACGGGAACTTTTATTAACATCGCAGCGATTCTGATCGGCGGGACGATCGGTTTATTTTTCGGATCACGCATCCCTGAACGTTTTAAAAATACTGTAATCGCCGGCATGGGGCTTTTCACTGCCGCAATGGGTTTGCAAATGTTCTTCAAAAGTAATAACCAATTGATCGTGCTCGGCGCGTTGATCATCGGCGCATTGCTTGGTGAATGGCTCGGGATCGAGGACGGCCTGCAAGCCCTTGGAGAGAGACTTGAAAAACGCTTCTCAAGTGATAAAGAGATTGGCAGCGGTTCGCGGTTTGTACGCGGCTTTATGGTTTCTTCGCTGCTCTTTTGCATTGGCCCGTTGGCGATCCTTGGCTCCATTCAAGACGGCCTGACGGGTGATTACAACCTGCTTGCTGTGAAATCCATGCTGGATGGTTTTGCGTCGATTGCATTCGCGTCCACACTGGGTGTGGGGGTGATGTTTTCCTCTCTCATTATCCTTGTGTATCAGGGCGGAATCAGCCTGCTGGCTGGGCAATTAAATGCTATCGTCACAGACCCAATGATGGCTGAAATGACCGCCACTGGCGGCGTAATCTTGTTGGGAGTTGCATTCAGCAATTTAATGGAGATCAAGAAAATCCGCGTAGGGAACTTTCTGCCCGCGCTGGCGGCGGCTCCATTGATCGTATGGGTATTAAGTCATCTTTAAGAAGTAGGCAAGCTGAAGCGCGTTGCGGCCTGGAGATATCGTCTCTTCAAACAATAAAGGGGTGTCATTTTTCACCGATTGTGTTTGGAAAGCGAGTTATAGAAATGAAAATACTTTTTGACCTTGAAGAAGCGCTATATTTGAAAACAGCCTGTTTATTAATAATAAAACAGCAAATGATATAATTGCCCATTAATGTCATCGATATTTTTACTTTTTGGAGGAATCGCAATAGTCGTGGGGGTTATTTTAAGTTATGTTATTGCCACTCGTGCATTACAAGAATCGCGCCGCTCTTCCAATTACATCACGCGCCAGAAAAACACAGTCCGCGCGAAAATTGCCTTTTCAAGTTTGGGCATCCTTGCCGCAGCCGGGGTTTTGTTTATTAATTTCATTCTAATTTCAAAACCCAACCTGCCATCAATTCCATCTCCCAACACCCAAATATCCCTGGCGTCTCCTGAGTTAACTCAAACATCTGCGCCTGCAAACACCCTCGAAAATATCCCTACAGTTTTTATCCTCACAGCAACGCCGGCAACTTCCCCCACGCCTTCCCAAACATCATTGCCATCCGTCCCATTGGCAATGGAAGCTTTATTTAAAGGTGATGTTACGCCAAAATCTGATGTTGAGATAAAAGATATTAATTTCTCCACGCAAATTTCAAACGGTATCCCTGCAATTTTTCCGACAAGTTTTATTAATCCCATTACAAAAATGTATGTCTTCTATACACACAATGGGCTGGACAAGGGAGTGCAATGGACTGCGTTGTGGTATCGCGACGGGGTATTACAATATTACGAAACCAAAATATGGGATGGGGAAAGAAGAGGAATTAACAATTCGGTTTGGAAACAACCTGCAGAAAAATGGCTGGCGGGCTTTTACGAAGTACAGATCTTTATCGGCAAGGAATGGAAAGCGTCCGGGTCTTTTCCTTTAACAGGCAACCCGCCTACTATTACATTTACACCTATAAATACATCCACGCCAACCACGACACCTTCAAACACATCCACCTCGACCGCCGCCCCATCGTCCACAGCGACAAAAATTCCTCTTGCGACCGCGACCCTACCCGCGTCAAACACCCCAAGCAAGACTCCCTCTTCAACTGCTTCAGCCACATCAACTTTCACCCAAACATTAAATCCCTCATCAACATCAACAGTGACTCCTGCGCGCACGCTTACATTCACGCCGGGTAAAACATTTACAGCGATCATCAAATCAACACAGACAGCTGCATTTACATCCACCTCAACAATTATCAACACACCTTCCGCTACAAAATCAATCACCCCAACTGTGATCTCGTCTGCGACAAAAGCGCCATCACAGACATCCACTGTTACAGCATCTGTCATTGCCACAGCGCCGCCACGCACGCCTTCCAAAACGTCAACTTTCACAGCCACGGTAACTGCCACAGCGACGCCGTCACGCACCCCTTCCAAAACGTCGACTTTCACACCTTCAGCTACTGCCACAGTAACGCCGTCACGCACACCTTCCAAAACGTCGACTTTCACACCCTCTGTCACAGCCACCATTACGACTACATCCACACCGCTTACCATCAAGGTAAATATTGTTTTCACAGATAAAAAGCTGCTTGAAAGCGGGGCGCAATCATTTGAAAAAGCCACATCCAGAGATATTCTCTCCTCGATCAACCCAGTTGCAGCAGTCGTTGATGAATACTTTAAAGGACCAAATGCTGTTGAGCAGGGGGCGGGCCTGGCGGCTTATTGGAATGGCTTTGTTGGATATGATCGTATTGACCTGACAGGAAATGGCATCCTACATATTTACTTAAAGGGAAATTGTCAATCCAATGGAACTTCATACAGCGTTGCCCGTCCTTTAACGGCCACAGTCAAACAATTCCCATTCGTGAAGTATGTAAAAATCTATGACGAGCATGGGGATACCATAACTCCATACGGAAAAGTTGACTCTGCTCCAATTTGCCTTGACCCATCATTTACGCCAAGCCCTACAATTACTCAAACGCCTACAATCACGCTCACATTTACGCCATCACAAACCCCAACAATTACATTTACGCCATCCAACACGCCTACCATCACACCCAGCAAGACATCCACCAATACACCTACGAATACGGCAACTTTTACGCCAGCACCTTCGCCGGCCGGATCGTGCCCGCGGCGGTCATGAGCATCGGCATGAAGCGGCCGATCTCGTTCGTCGCCAGCAGCACGGCCTTGTAGCCCGCGACGTTCGACTGCGAGGAGAGCGCGTCCATCGACTGGGCGCGCGTGATCCGCGGGATGGCCTCCATCGCGAACGCGGTGGCCTTCGCGTCGGCGAGGCCCCTGATGACCGCGCCGTTCGTCAGCGGCTCGAGGAAGCCGACGAGCAGCGTGCCGGAGCCGAGCCTGCCGATCTCCTCGGTCGAGGGCGGCGCGACCTTCACGACGACGTCGGCGCTCCACACGTCGTCGGAGAGCGTGGCGCCGGCCTCCGTGTAGTGCGCGTCGGGGATCATGG
>JANODZ010000056.1:0-3939 GCA_031412935.1 Anaerolineales bacterium | reverse complement strand
GAAACGGATGATATACGTCACATTGCATATTCAAAACAGGAGCGCGTGAATTCTTCGCAACTGCGTTCAGGTATTTATTGCCGTCGCCGTAATCGCAATGCCGGATTGCAATCCCGTCAAAATAACGGCCAAAGATATTACCAATTTCCACGGGTGTATCGCCATGTGAAATTTGAGTTGTGTTGCTGTCGATAAATGCTCCGTGACCGCCCAGCTGTGCCATGCCGGCTTCGAACGATCCGCGGGTACGCGTGGATGAGAAGAAGAACAACATTGCCAGCGCCTTATCCCGCAGATATGGATGCGGTTCGCCGAGCGCGCGTTTGCGCTTAAGATCCCAGGCAACTTCCAAAACAGTTTCGACTTCCTCTTTTGTGAAGTCGAGGTCGCCGATAAAATCGCGGCCGCGAAAATTTGTTTGCATCGTATTAGTCTCCTTGTTTTTAGTCTTTAGTCATATAGTCGTCAAAGGCTGTTTCGCCATTGTTATTGCTTTTTGTTTAAGTATGACAACATGCCGTTAATCAGTTTTTTGGCTTCCACGGCAAGATCGTAACTTATCTTTAATTCGGCTTGTGTGATGTATTCAGCATCAAGAGCCAGGTATAACTGTGATTGCACCTCACTTGCTGAACGTCTTGCAGTTTTTAAGAAACGGGCAAACTCAAGGTCATAACCTGCATCAAATCCTTCCGCAATATTATGCATCACTGAGCCAGCGGCTTCTGTAATTTGATTACGTAAGCCAAAATCCCGCGCAAATTTTGTTTTCCTAATTAAGCTGTAGATATTACCAGCCAATACACGCGATTTCTGCCAGGCAATCAAATCTTCAAAGCGTTGGATTTTTGCCATTGAATCATCCTTTTTCAGTCCATGATCTGAGTAGCTGGTTGGGAACCTCCGTTATTCTGATGACGATTCAACTAACGACTACTCGACTGATCAACTCGAAGCACTTCTCCTTTGACAAACCTGCCATCATCCCAAAATAATCTAGCGCCTTCGCAATAATTTACGGGTCCACCCCAAGTTGAGAAATCCACATCGGGCAAACAGGTTACAACACCCAATTCGACAACACCGCCGTGATTAATAACCAGCGCTGATTGATCTCCGGCTATAGAATCCATGACATTGTGATAAACCTTTTCCAGTTTCTGCGCGTATTTAGCAGCTGCATTTTCGCGTTTCATAAATTCGGAATAAATATCAAATGGCTGCGGCCAGGGAATTTCCCGCTCCAGACTGCTGCCATAGGAATTCATCAATTCGTTTTGTTCATCGACGGCAAAGCCCATTGCAACAGCAGTTTCAAACGCACGCGGAAGGGTGGAGGTAACTACTCGCGCAAACGGACCAATGTTCCGGCCAACTACGCGCGCAAGTGTTACACCTGATTGATTAAGGTGATCACTTAACGGGGAGCGGATGGAGTGTCTTCTTATTTCTAAAATTTTCATAATCACAAACCGGGCATAGACCAATATTGCAACCCGGTAAATATTTTACGGAATCAAAGAGGGCAATATTGCATAAAACTCGGTCGCCTTGACCATATCTTCGAGCGAGACACTATCACGGACAGTGTGCGCGGTCTCTTCATCACCCGGGCCAAAGCCAATGGACGGAATGCCCGCTTTGCCGGCCCAGTAGATTCCATTCGTAGAAAAGTTCCATTTACTGCTCGGGGCCTCGATCAAGCCGATAGCTTTTCGAGCCAATTGTCCGGCTTGGACGAGGGCGTGATCTTCATCCAATGCCCAGGCCGGGAAGTATTTATCGACCGGGAAAACAAAACCTGTGTAGGAAGGTTCATCGTAAAAAAGTTCTTCCAGTTTGACGGAATCTTTGAATTCTACGGGGATTAAATCTTCGACCTGCTTTTTCACCATTTCCTTGGTTTCGCCAAAGGTCATGCGCCGGTCAATAAAAATGATGGCTTCATCGGGCACAGCGTTGATCGAGGGAGTTTTGACGTGCATATCTGAAACTGTGATCTTGCCGTGGCCCAGGAATTCATGATCGCCGAGATTGGGTTCAAGATCGCGAATGCCCGCAATAATGGGAATCAATTTATAGATTGCATTATCACCCAGGTGATTGCTGGCCGCGTGCGCAGACCTGCCTTTTGCAGTGACCTTCATTTCGAGACGACCTTTGTGGCCGCGATAAACCAGCATTTTAGTAGGCTCACCGATCACAACAAAATCAGGTTTGATCTTTGGGTCAACTTCGACAAATGTGTTGGGCGCGATGCCATCGCACCACTCCTCCATGTTGCCAAAATAATATGCGGTCCAACCATCAAGTAAACCAAGATCGCGCGCGAGGGCGAGGCCGTAGATCATACCGGGTGTGGAACCCTTCTCGTCACATGCGCCGCGGGCATACAAAATACCGTCTTCGATCTTGCCCTTAAATGGGTCCCATGCCCATGAGGCAGGGTCTCCTATGCCGACAGTATCCACATGCGAATCATAGACGATGACACGCTTGCCGCTGCCAACACGTCCCATAATATTGCCCATCTTGTCAAAACGGACTTCATCGAAGCCGAGTTTGTTCATTTCCATTGCGATGCGGTCGCCCACATTTTTAAGTTGAGAATCCATGGAAGGGATGGCGACGATTTCACGCATGAATTCAATAATATCTTCACGGGAGGTTTGCACCCGTTTTTGAATTTCTTTTATTTTGTCGCTCATAATTTTCTCCTGATGGGTTTCAAAAGTTAAACATTAAAAATATTGATTAAATTAACTTCCACCTACCTGACGCAAGACATGAAAGTGGAAGTAGCCGGGAATGAAATAACTCAAGGAAAAATCCACAACTTTGCTTTTTTGATCGATCAATTGTGAATTGAAATGCAAGAGGACATCACCACGCTGGATTTCCAGCGCCTTTGCAACCTCGGCGGTTGCGGCAATGGCAGTGACATTGGCACGGGATGTGTTTAATAGATCGCCGCGATCCAGCAAAAGATCTAAAACAGAGCCGTGAAAATCCTGTGGCAGATCTTCCAACCGCAACACCTCTTCCGGCAAGGTATCGACGAGATAAGCGACCGGTCTGGTATCTGTGCGCACGACACGCCTCACTCGGGTTAATTTTTTTCCAACAGAAATATTCAAGGCATTTGCCAGCTCTTCATTTGCCTGAACTACTTCAATATTTAGATCACTCACAGAAACCTCAAGCCCAAGCCGTTTGGCCATCGTTTCAACGCTTTCAAGCAATTCAAGTCCACTGTCTAGGGCTTGAACTTTGCCGACCACAAATGTACCCGAACCCTGACGGCGGCGAAGAAGACCCTGCGTTTCGAATATACGCATGGCTTCACGCAGAGTGGCGCGTGAAACGCCCATCTCTTTTGCCAGTTGAGGCTCGGACAATAAACGTTGTCCGGCAGGGGTGCGCGCAATTAACGCGGCAAGATCAATTTGTAAACGTTGAAAAGGAAAGTGTGACATGTTGCCTCAATCATCCAGAAGATATTTGAAATTTTATTGTGTTGTATTCACTTTGTGGATACACGACTTAAAATAAATCAGTGATTGTGCCGATTATAGTTAAAAATATAAGAATTGAAATTGTGGGCGCGAACAATATCCAAGCCAATACTGGATACTCCTCGAAGACCGCGCCTGCAGAAGCGATATGAAGAACCGGAATGAACAGTGCAATACCGCCAAAGGGAGGAACACTATTCAAGTTATATGAAAACGGAGTGATCAAGATTGCGCCGAGAAATACCAACCAGGCAGAATTCTCCATAATTCCTGCAATTGTGATTATTAAGGAAAGGGCAATAAAGGGCCAGCCGAAAACGATAAGGGTAAGAGTCTGATTCATAATAATTTTCAATCTCCTTTTGTTTCATTCATCAGTTTATTATTTTAACGCGTATTCGTCCAGAGCGACACCTAACCCATC
>JANODZ010000055.1:0-5315 GCA_031412935.1 Anaerolineales bacterium | reverse complement strand
TTCAACGGGAGCGATCACATACGGCGCAGACGCGCTCTTCCACGAACCCCATGCGGTCCTGCGGGAAATATTGCCTTCGTTCCAAATGATCGTAGAATGATAATGAAAGCCAACCTCTTTCGCGATGATCGTAAGGTCTGCCCCCACGCTTTGTTGACCGCCTTTATTTTTATCAAGCGGGATATTCAGACAAAAACGACCATCCTCTTTCAGCCATGCAAAACAACGCGCAATCCATTTTTTGCTGAATTCCAAATAATCTGCATAAGTCACATCGTCTTTATGTGAATTGTATTGAATATCCACATTGTATGGGGGCGATGTGATTATAAGATCTATGCTGTTATCCTGCACGAGTGATGTGGTTAGAACATCGTCATGCAGGAGTGTAAATTTCTCGTTTTGAAAATGGATCGCGGATGAATTCATACCTGGATTATAGCCCAGGCTTCATCCGTTTTGCGCGTCCAAATTCCCGTCCAAGGTCTGCTCAATGAAATCTTTTAAAATTTCATAGGGTTGCGCGCCTTCGATTTTAAATCCATTAATGAATAATGTCGGCGTCGCGTGGACTCCATCCTTGCCGGCTTGGGCCTGATCCTGCTCAACAGTCGCTTTGTGTTTTTCTTCGCTCAAACAGGATTCGAACACTGCCATATCCAGATCAAGTGCTTTCGCATATTGGATCAACTTGTCTTGAGTAAAATCGCCGACATTTTCACCCGTCCAGTTGGTGAAGAGAGTGTCGTGATATTCCCAAAATTTATTCTGATCTCCAGCGCAATATGCACCCTCTGCCGCCCATCCAGATTCAGGCCCGAGGATTGGAAAAGAACGATATTCAAAATAAACCTTTCCAGTATTTACGTATTCTTTGATTAATTGCGGCTCGGTTTCACTCCAAAATTGGAGACAATACGGGCATTGAAAATCGCCGTATTCAATAATGTGTACAGGTGCTTTTGGGTCGCCCATCGTGTTGATTTGCGTAACTGCGCGCGGAATTTCTTCTGCCCGCTGAATATTTTTCGGAAAGAATATAGGAACAAACTGCGGCCCTGCGACGATCAACATACCCACAAAGATGCCTGCACAGAGCAATACTGCGCATCCGCTTACAGCGATCCATATCTTCCAATTCGGATTTGCTATTTCTTCAATTGAGGCTTGCGGTTCCTGCGGAATCTGTTCTTCGATCATTCACTGCTCCTCTGTGTTATTCAAATTGTACCGCGGAATAAAACCCCTCATCCGAATCTTATATTAATTTCACAAACGATTTCCCTTTTTTCGTTATAATCCTTTATATGAACACCTCCTTTGCTTACGGACGCAATTTTCTAAAACAAATACTCGCCGCGTTAATAGGCGGTCTGATACTCTTTGTCTCTATTACCCTTACCTGGACGCTCGGCTATCAATTACTATATGCCGGCCGTATTTTTCCCGGAGTTTCTGTTGCGGGTGTGGATGTTTCCGGGCTCTCTATAAATGATGCCGCCTTAAAATTAAGCCAAACCCTTTCCTTTCCGAATACCGGCAAAATATTATTCCGCGCATCCGATAAAGCCTGGGTCGTATCTCCCGCAGAATTAGGCATGGTCTTTGACCCCTCCGCAAGCGCTGTCGCCGCATATAAATTTGGACGTTCAGCAGGTTTGTTCACTGCGCTTGCAGGGCAGGTCAACGCCCATGGGCTCGGAACAGATGTCGCGCCAGTGATCATCTTTGACCAGCGTGTGGCTTACACTTATTTGCAAAATATTGGCTCTCAAGTGAACCAGCCTGTTGTGGAAGCGAACTTGCGTCTCGAAGGCACCAATGTGGTCGCGCAAGTTGGCCAGGTCGGTCGTTTGCTTAACCTGGACGCGACATTGATCTATCTCGGCGCACAATTGCAATCCTTTCGCGATGGGGAAGTGCCTTTGGTGATTCAGGAAGCCGCGCCGAGGCTGCTCGATGTTTCTTCGCAGGCAGATGCCGCACGCCGCATCATCAGCCAGCCCTTGACCATTACCCTGCCTAATTTTCGCGAAGGTGACCCCGGCCCCTGGACGTATGATATTCCCGTAGTCGCAAACATGATTTCTGTGAATATAGTTGAAAATGGCGGCAGGTCAGAAATGCAGGTCGGGCTTGACCCGGCGGCATTGCGTCTTTCCTTGAATGAACTCAAAACATATGTGGATCGTCAGCCCGCCAATGCAAGTTTTATTTTTAATGATGAAACAAGTCAGATCGAACCAACTGCGCCCTCCCGTGTCGGCCGCTTGATGGATGTGGAAGCCAGCATTACTGCTGTCAATGATGCGCTTTTGCGTGGTGAGCATAATGTTGCTCTGGTGGTCCGAGAACAACAGCCCTTGATTGCAGATACCGCTAGCGGTGCAGACCTGGGCATAACACAATTGATAGCGAAACAAACCAGTTACTTCTATGGTTCAAGTACCGCACGTATTCAAAATGTTGTCACCGCTACAGAACAATTCCATGGCATATTGGTTGCCCCGGGTGAAATATTCTCCATGGGGAAAATCCTCGGCGATGTGAGCCTTGAAAATGGTTTCGCCGAAGCCCTCATTATTTATGGCGGACGCACCATAAAAGGCGTCGGCGGAGGCGTTTGTCAGGTCAGCACAACACTTTTTCGCACGGTCTTCTTTGCGGGATTTCCCGTAGTTGAAAGATACTCTCACGCCTATCGTGTTTCATACTATGAAAAGACCGCGGGTGGGAATATTGACCCCAACCTGGCAGGCATGGATGCAACTGTTTACTTCCCGCTTGTCGATTTCAAATTTAAGAATGATTCACCCTATTGGATATTGATGGAAACTTATGTCGATGTTTCGGCGCGTACATTAACCTGGAAGCTTTATTCCACCTCTGATGGGCGCAGTGTCACATGGAAAACGACAGGTCCATCCAATGTTGTGCCAGCCCCCGCGCCGCTCTTTGAAGAAAACCCGGAAATGAAAGCTGAACAAATTAAACAAATAGATCACGCCGCCCAGGGAGCAGATGTAAATGTTTCGCGGATTGTCTGGCGCGCTGGCCAGATCTACTTTTCAGATCAATTCCAAACACACTATCAACCCTGGCAGGCAGTTTGTGAATACGGCCCGGGTACAGAAGACCCGAAAAAATTGGCTAAAAGAAATAAAGTATGTCTCTCGCCAAATACATAAAATTCAGAATATTTCCACATGGTACAATCTTTTCTTTAATAAAAGGAGAAAACATGGTCAGCTCAGAACTGCTTGAAATTTTACGTTGCCCTAATTGCGTGCGCGAAAAAGACGGTATGCTCGTATTATACAAAGACGTCTGGCTCGTTTGCCAGGATTGCAGCCGTAAATATCCGATCGCGGATGAAATCCCGGTCATGTTGATCGACGAAGGGGATAAATGGATCAACACCACGCAGGATCAACTTCCCATCCCGCCGCCTTTCAAATAAATATGCCTGTATTGAGCGGGCTTGAAATGCAAGACCTGCTGGCTGAATTAATCAGCGGCGACGATGCACGCGCAGAAAATTGTATTCCCAAACTTACAGAATTGGGAATGGCGGTAATGCCGGCCTTGTTGGATTTGATACATGCAATAGAAGTGGATTCTCGCTGGTGGGCAGTGCGCGCCCTGGCTGACTCGACTCACACGCGCACCGAAGACCTGATCCCGCTCCTCAACGACTCAGCGCCGGAAGTGCGTGCCGCCACCGCCCTCGCCATTTGCAATCATCCGCATGCATGCGCGGTTGAAGCGCTGATAAACACTCTTGCAGATGAAGATTCCCTGACGGCGGGTTTGGCAGGCAATGCACTGGTGAAAATTGGAAGCTCCGCGGTGCCGAGCCTGCTCAACGTTATGAGCGAAGCGCCGACGGGCATCCAAATTTTAGCTTTGCGCGCGCTGTCTGACATCCGCGACCATCGCGCCATTCCCATCCTGATGAAATCTCTCAGTGATGAATCCGCTGTGCTGCAGTATTGGGCGCGGGAAGGCTTGGAACGACTTGGGCTTAATATGGTATACATTAAGCCTTGAGGTAATGAAAAAAATGGATAGATTTGAATTTTTGAAGAAAATAAAATTTCTCAAACTGAGCCGGCTGTCTGTTGGGCAGATCATCTTTTGGGGAGTGATGCTGGCTTTGGGCGTGGGGACGTTCCTGTTTGCGCGTAATTTTACAGCGTGTTGGAATCTGACCGGTTTACCGGGTAAAATGCCGGCTAAATGCGGTGGGGGAGTCGGGCAGGAAGCAGGCCCGGATTTGACCCCGGATGGCACGCCGAATGCTATCGATGCCGCGCCTCCCACGCCCGGGGTAGAAGCCCCCACTGTCGCTCTCCCTCCCGCATGGGATGGAGCCAGCCGCATCAACATCCTTTTCATTGGGTTGGATTTCCGCGATTGGCAGCTTAACGAAGGACCGCCGCGCTCAGATACAATGATCTTGTTCACGATTGACCCAATCACAAAAACGGCTGGTATGTTATCCATTCCGCGGGATATGTGGGTGAATATTCCTGGTTATGGATACAGCCGCATCAATACAGCTTATGCCAGCGGCGAAGCAAATAAATTGCCGGGCGGCGGCGCCGGCCTTGCCATGAAAACTGTGGAACAATTTCTGGGTGTGCCCGTTCATTATTATGCCCAGGTAGACTTTAATACTTTTACCACCTTGGTGAATGAGCTGGGCTGTATTTATGTAGTCCCCGAAGAAAAGCTTACGCTTGATCCAGTTGGACCTGGAACGGACCATGTGGTGATCACACCGGGCGGCGAACGCATGCTTTGTGGTTGGAAGGTATTGGCTTATGCGCGCACTCGTCATTCCGAAGGCGGCGATGTGGATCGCGCCAGGCGCCAGCAGCAGGTGATCTTTGCGCTCCAGGAAAAAATATTCGATCCCGCGGTCTTTCCATCTTTAATTCTACGAGCGCCTCAAATGTACTCGGAACTTTCAAGCGGCATCCATACCAATATGCCTTTGGAAGACGCCATTAAATTGGCTGTGCTTGGCAAGGATATTAATCCCAAAAGTATTAAGACCGGCATTATAGATACCAGTATGGTTTCATTTGACAGTGTGATCCTTGGCGGGCAAAATGCCAGTATCATGAAACCGATCGCGGATAAGGTTCGCGTGTTGCGCGATGAGATATTTACTTCAAGCGGCCCGCTCAGCCCCATGGCTCAGGGAGACCCAGTTTCATTGATGCGCGCCGAAGAAGCGCGTGTGCGCATTGTGGATGGCACCTTCACTCCCGGGCTTGATCAACGCGCAGGGGCATTCTTCCAGGCTC
>JANODZ010000054.1:0-8174 GCA_031412935.1 Anaerolineales bacterium | reverse complement strand
CCGTTTCGGGTGCGGCGGGTGCGAAAGCGAATTTCCTGGCAGCCACACCCGATTCAGGCTTGTCAAAGGTCCACGCCAAGACCATCACTGGCCTACCATGAACAAGACACTCTGCCTTTTCACCACACTCCTCGTTTTCGCAGTTCTCTCGCCCGTCATGGCGGGCGAGAAATCCTTCCCCGCAAAAAATCCCGTGCTCAAATTTCAGGTGCCCGGGGATTGGAAAGCCGGGACGAACGCACAGAACGGCAGCTTCGCCATGGAATCGCCAGAGGGCCGTGTCGCTGTTCACTTCGCGACCATTCCCAACGAGGCGTCCCTGAAAGAGTTTGAGAAAATCCTGCCTGACCTGCTGAAGAAGGTGAAGGACGCCACCATCGTCGACAAGGCGAAGGAGTTCAGCGAGGCCGGGCTCACGCGATATACCGCCACCTATGCCGCGAAGATCGATGACAAGCCCGCCATTTGCATCTTCGCGCTGTTCAAAGGCGACAAGGAGCAGTCCGTTATTGGAACCATATTCGTGGGCCAACCCGAGACGCAGGAAAGTATCGAAGCATGCAGCGCGTTCATGGCGTCCATGAAGGGCGCCAAGTAGCAGCGACGAGGAACCGCCCCCACTTCTCTACAACGATCAGAATCTGAACCGGTGCGGTATCGCTGAAGGCGAATGTGGCGAGGTCAGATATTTTTGATGGACGCGTTGTTTTTCAAGATCCAAAGAAATATTGCTGCCGCGTGGATGTCGAGATCGACCTTGATCGTGGTTCCGGGACAACGTCAGATGTCACTGACACCACCTACACCACGAAGATCACCGGCAATATCATCCCCGGCCAGCATGTGCTCGGGCCGTATCGCTTCCGGGCGCGTTCAGGTGCTGGCTGGCCAGCACGCGACGGGCGGGGCGGGGCGCCGGTTTGGCCGGCGTCAGCGCAGGTGTTGCAATACTCAATCGTGGTGCAATGATCGAGGTGCAAACAAACAGGCACAGGTGCGGATGAGGCCAGCCTCCGAAAGATTGCCACCATCAAATCTGGTGTATGGAATTGAGAAGGTTTGACGGAAGTCTGTACGATCACCGGCGCCTTCTTTTCAATTGCGGCTTCAATTACAGCTTCAAATTGAACCAAATCTGTGATGTTGAATGCGCCAATGGCATAACCATTTTTCAGCGCAGGGTACATGATTTCTTTTGCATTTACGATAGACATTTTTTTCTCCTTACGTTTAGGTAAATTTGAAAATTTAGGTACGTTCTTAAAAAGGATGAATTATGAATTATGAAGGATGAATAAGACCTAAGCCCTTTAACTTTCATCCTTTCTCCTTCATCCTTTTTTCTTAGAAACGTCCTTCAACCATTGCTCCCAGCGATAATCCGTCACATGCTGGCGAATACGCGCAAACCACAGGTCGGCATAACCCTGGAAGTCCTCTTCCAATTTTGAAATGCCTGTCTGGGTTGTGCCCCACATCGACTCATGTAACTCAGACATGGGCCACATCAAACGCAAACGCGCATATTGTTTATCGGTCACTTCGCCGAAATACTCAAACAGGAAGTTATCCACTTGATCTTCGTTCAAACGATGATGATGAGAAAAATTTGCCAGGTCGAAGAAGATGTCGCCCATGCCCGCGTATTCCCAATCAAGCAGTCGGATCTCGCCAATATCGCCAGGCACTTCTTCCTCAAGCCAGTTTAAATTCAGCAGGTCATTATGCGTCGGCGTTGGTGTGTATGGGTCTTTTGCCAGAGCCTTCTCCACTTCCTTTGTCTTTTGCATGATCCAATCCCAATCATGCGGAAATTTGGCATTATTTTTTTTAGAGATCTTCTCGAGCATTTCCACGCGCCGAAAGACATTGAACTCGCCTTTTAATTTAGGTCCACGTCTGTGAAAGAGACGGATTTTTTTAGCCACACGCGCAAGGTAATCAGGCTGTTTAATCACGTCGGGCGGAATCGGCTTGCCAGTGACAAAGCGCGTCACAATGTAATTCTCAGGCTCAATAAAATATACAACTTCAGGCGCGATACCCATTTGACCCGCCGCATAATTAGCCGCGTATTCCACATCGCGTTTAATGCCGAGTTGCTCCGTCCCCTCACCAGCCAGGCGGATCACATACGACCTGCCATCTGCGTCAATTCTGAAATTTAAATTGGTGATCCCGCCGCTCAAAGGCGTTTTCTTAATGTTTTTCGAATCTTTTAAGAACGGCACTTTATCAATGGCTTTATCAATTGCGAGTACGGACATGGTTTGCTCCTTTTATTTTTTACCACTAAGTGTCACAAAGTGACACGAAGGAAAAAATTAAAACCTTTGTGACCCTTCGTGGTTGAAAGTTTTTTACTTTTTAATTCGCTCGCCTTTCGGATCCCAGAGCACAGCCGCCGCCACTTCCGCGCCGACTTGTTCACCGAAACACTCGATCTGTAACTTCGTGCCAGCTTTTGTATAATCCATCGGTAAATAAGCATACGCGATGGACTTGTTCACTGAATAACCAAATCCGCCTGAAGCCACCCAGCTGACAATATTATCGTCAATGCGGATCGGTTCCTTGCCAAGCACAATCGTACGGTCATCTGAAAGGATGATCGTGCATAGTTTACGTTTGATGCCCTCGGTTTTTTGTTTCACCAATGCATCCTTGCCGATGAATTCTGCTTTGTCCAATTTCACTGCGAAACCGAGACCTGCTTCATAAGGGGTGTAATCAGGAGAAATCTCTCCACTCCAATAACGATAACCCTTTTCAAGACGAAGAGTGTCTATGGCTTTGTATCCGCCGGCCACCATGCCTTCGGACGCGCCTGCTTCCCAAAGCGTATCCCAGAGTTTGAGGCCGTACTCCGTCGGGCAGTAAAATTCCCAGCCCAGCTCGCCCACATACGTTACGCGCGAAGCGAGAACGGGGATGTCGCCAATTGTGATGCGGTGATTCGTCAGGTACGGGAAGCCCGCATTAGAGACATCATCCGATGTAATTTTTTCCAAAATCCTGCGCGCCTTCGGACCCCACATGCCGATGCAAGCATAAGAAGAGCTGACATCTTCAATGGAGACGGAGCCATCTTCAGGCATATTAAGCGAGAGCCAGGACATATCGTGCTGACCGAAAGCTGTGCCTGTCACGATGAAGAATCGCTGCTCTGCGAGGCGGGTGACGGTGAAGTCACATTCTATGCCGCCGCGTTTGTTGAGACATTGTGTGTATGTGATCGTCCCAGGCGGCTGATCCATTTCGTTGGCGCAAACATAGTTTAAGAATTTCAATGCGCCGGGTCCGCGCACTTCAAATTTATTGAAAGACGTTTCGTCAAAGAGACCCGCGTTCGCGCGTGTCATCAAATGTTCGTGGCCGATGGCGCGGGACCAATTGTGGCGCGCCCAGCCTCGCGGCTCGTGGCCATGCGTTGCCAGTTCTTCATGAGGCTTGAACCAGTTCGGGCGTTCCCAGCCCATCTTTTCACCGAAGGAACATCCGAGATCGCGCAAACGGAAGTAAGTGGGAGAGATACGCACGTTTCGTTTTGACATGCGCTCTTCGCCAGGAAAGTGAATGTCATAATATTGTGTGTAGGTTTCAAAGGTGCGCGCAACAGTATAGTTGATGCTGTTGTAGTTTGGTCCAAAGCGTCGCACATCCAGGCGCCACATATCCCACTCGGGGCTGCCATCCACGATCCATTCTGCCATCACTTTGCCGATGCCGCCCGCGCCAGCCAGTCCGTGCGCACAGAATGCACACGCCACCCAGAAACCTTTGACCGTTGTGGGGCCAAGTAAATATTCGCCATCGGGCGTAAAACCCTCGGGCCCGTTCAATAACATTTTGACTTCTGCTTTTTCAATGGCAGGCACACGTCGAATTGAATTTTCCATTAACGGAGTAAACCGCTCCCAATCTGGCGGCAATAATTGGAATTTGAAATCTTTTGGAATACCACCCATGCCAAAAGTCGCGGGTTGGCGTTCGTATCCGCCTGTGATTAATCCGCCGACTTCTTCGCGCCAATAGACTAAGAGATCAGGGTCGCGCAGGTTTGGGAATTTATTCGTCACACCTTCGATCGGTTTGGTCATGATATATAGATGCGCCATTGGGACGACGGGTAGATTTAATCCAACCATCCTGCCAATTTCACGTCCCCACATGCCTGAGGCGTTGACAACGATTTCAGTTTTGATCGTGCCTTTGTCTGTGACGACTTCGCTGACACGGCCATGGGTGAGGTTGATCTTCTCAACGTTTGTATTCGTGAAAACCCTGGCGCCGCGATTCTTTGCGCCAATGATCAGTGCGTTGGTTAAGCCTGTTGGGTCTATACTGCCATCGTTGGGAGTGAAAGCCGCGCCGAGCACACCATCGAGTGACATGAGCGGGAACATATCCTTTGCTTCTTTCGGTGAGATCAATTCCATGGGTACGCCGAAAGAACGCGCCATGCCCACGAGACGTTTGGTTTCTTCCATGCGTTCAGCTGAACAGGCGAGTCGAATCCCGCCGACTTCGCGCCATGAGGTGTCTTGACCAGTTTCTGCTTTGAGCTTGCGATATAAATCGGTGCTGTAATGCATCATGCGCGTCAGGTTTGCATCCGAGCGCATCTGGCCGACAAGCCCCGCGGAATGCCAGGTGGAGCCTGAGGTTAATTCATACTTTTCCAAAATGACAACATCTTTCCAGCCTAAGAGGGTCAGGTGATAGGCGATGCTCGCTCCGCCTACGCCGCCGCCAATGATAACGACCTGAGCCTGTGTTGGAAATTCTGACATGTACTGCTCCTGTGAAAATCTTGACCAAAGACGGAGGATGAAGGACGAAGGACAGAGTCTATAGTCTTCCGTCTTTGGTCTTTCGTCGTTATTTCTGCCAAACTGAATCGGATTTCGCCATTTCTGCTACGATATCAAAAGTGGAGATCACACCGAGAGGGAATGAGTCTGGATCATCTTTGTCAACCACTACCAGCCTGTGATGGTGGTTTTGGATCATCGTGTCGGCGGCTTCGCGCAGGCTGGCGTGGATATCAATCGTCAGGGCGGGGTGCATAACGTCACGCACTATAAGTTTTTCGCCAATGCCTTCTTTTATAAAGCGCAAAAGATCGTGGCCGCTGACGACGCCAAGGATTTTTCCTTTTATATCCACTACCAAAACAGAACGCCAGCCAGCGGAGGTCATTGCACGCGCAGCGGATGCGATGGGAGTCTTTCCGCGGCAGACCAAGATTGCGTGCGACATCACATCGCCAACGGTTTCGCGGTTGGATTTAATTTCATTTGCAATGCTGGCTACAAAATCGGAGAGGGAAATAATGCCAACGGGTTTTTCGTTGTCAATCACCAAAAAACGGCTGACCTTTTTTTCGATGAATTGGTTTACTGCTTCAGTGAGTAGAGTGTTTGCTTCAACAGAATCAACCTGCCGCGTCATAAGATCGGCGGCAGTTAATTTCCGCATGGCTGCATGGCTTTCAGAATCCGATGAAAGCCATTCGCCGGCCATTAAGTCAAAATCTGAAATGATGCCCATAATACGGCGATCAAGATCGGTCACAATCAAAGCATGGACTTGATGCTGGTTAAGTAATAACGCCACTTGTCCCAACGAAGCGTTGGGCGCGCAGGTGATGAGGCCTGGGTGCATGAGGTCGCGGACGAGTTTGGGCATAGGGGCATTATAATAAAGAATTCTAAATCTTGCAAATTCCTTCAAATTCTTATATAATCCTTCAAATGGGAAAAACCCTTATTCCCGCCCAACGCCGTGAGAAAATTCAGGATTTTTTATCCGTTCATCAAATTGCGCGAACGTCTGATTTGATGGATTTGCTCGAATCATCAGAAGCCACAGTGCGCCGTGATTTGGAATGGCTGGAGCAAAAAGGAATTTTAGAACGCACGCACGGGGGCGCGATCTTAAATCAACGCGTGATGTTCGATCAGGAATACCAACTGCGCATTAAAAGTTTTCCAGACGAGAAAAAACGAATTGGTGAACTTGCCGCATCATTGATCGAAGAAGGCGATATTGTATTTGTCAACAGCGGTTCGACCGCCGCGCAGGTTCTACAAAATATTCCGCATGATCCGCGCATCACGGTGTATACAAATAATATGAGCGTCTTAATGGATATCGCTGACCCGGGTTTTCATTTGCATTTGATCGGAGGCGAATTTCAGGCGCGATCCAACTCTTTAGCCGGGCATTTTGCTATTGATAATTTGGGGCTGGTCTTTGCCAATAAAGCAGTTCTCGGTGTGGATGGAATCTCGCTCAAACACGGTTGTACCGTCCCAACCAACCCGGAAGCTGAAGTGGTGCGCAGAATGATCGAACAGACAAAGGGACAGGTGATCGTGGTTGCAGATCATAGCAAATGGGGCGCGGTGTCAAATTTCCCGGTGGCGAAGATGAATGAGATCAATAAATGGGTCACTGATAAAGGGTTGGACAAACAGGCAAAGAAGGAACTTGCAGAATATTCAGTGGAAGTGTTGGCGGCGAAGTAGGTAGATAGGTAAACAAGTAAACAGGTAAACAGGTAAGCAGGTAAACAGGTAAACAGGTAAACAAGTATACAAGTAAACAAGTAGACAACAACGAAAATAATATGACCGAGAGAAAACCGCTTTACCAATCTCCTGGTGAAAAAGGAAAACGTGGTTTTGAAGATTTAGAAGCGTATCAGTTGGCTTTGGAAGTGATGGCGAAAATTCATAAGTTTTCTGAAACATTACCTGCAAAAGAAAAATATGATTTATATTCGCAAATTCGCCGTTCAGCAAAGGGCGTAACAGGTAATATAGCCGAAGCCTATGGACGGTATCATTATTTAGACAGTCTGCATTATTACTCCATTGCACGCGGAGAATTAAACGAAACCCTAGCCAGAATAATAGATGCACGTGTTTTAGAATATATTAATCAACCAGAGTTTGAGGAATTGTATAAATTAATAAGACATACTGAGCAAGTGTTAAACGGATTTATGTCTTACATTCGCCGTCTACGTGCAGGCTCGCAAGAGTATGGCGATAAGAAAATACGAGAAGAGCAAGCGGACTATGAAATTAATGAAGATGGTGAAAAGTGAGTAAGTACACAAGAAAATAGGTAGACAAGTATTACATGTTTATGTGTGTACTTGTATACCTGTTTTACCTTTCTACCTTCACACGGAGCATAGAACTTGAAAACACAAGCGGAGATAGTCATCATCGGCGGGGGGATATACGGAGCGCAGGTTGCGTATCATCTTGCCAGGTTTGGCCGCAAGGATGTTGTGATCCTTGAAAAAGGTGAAATTGCCAGCGGAGAATCTTCACACGCGGCGGGTCTTGTGACTCAATTTGCCACATCGCAAGCCATGCTCAAGTTCCGCATGTATAGTATTGAGTTGTATAGCGAGCTCGGATTGTTTAATCATGTCGGGAGTTTGAGAGTCGCTTCGAGCAGGGAACAGTTACTTGAAATGGAAAGAAGCGTCAGCCGTGCAAAAGCATTAGGCTTGGATTGTGAAATAATCACGTCTGATGAATCTTTGAAGATCATGCCGCAACTTTCTAAAAATGATTTATATGGCGGCATTTATCTTCCGCGTGACGGACAGCTTGACCCATATACAACGACAACATCCATGGCGCGTTTTGCAAAAGAACTTGGCGTGGAGATATATACCAATACACGAGTGACGGGGATCAAGCTCGACGCGAAAGGAAAGGTTGAGCGAGTGGTAACAGATAAAGGCGAGATCCGCTGCGAGATCGTCGTCAACGCTGCAGGAATGTGGGCGCCGAGAATCGCCGCAATGGCAGGTTTACAAATTCCAACTACTCCGGTCGATCATCAACATATTGCTTTGCGGGCTGTGCCCGGACATGAATTTGCGGCAGACACGCCGTGTTTGCGTGACCCGGATAATTTAGTATACATGCGGCAGGAAGCGGGCGGACTTGTGATCGGCGGTTATGAACCGAAACCATTGCCACGCTGGATCGACGGCACGCCCTGGGAACATGGCAGTAAGAGTTTCGCGGGCGACTATGATCAATTTGAGATGCTGCTTGAAGGCGCGATCCGTCGTTTGCCATTTTTAGATCAGGCGGGCATTATTACATTGGTGCGTCATCCGGGCGCGTATACACCTGATT
>JANODZ010000053.1:0-4045 GCA_031412935.1 Anaerolineales bacterium | reverse complement strand
CTCATTCTAATGGGCACAAGATAGCGGCCCTCTTTAGGGAACAGGGAAGTCTTCCATTCAGTTTTGCCAATTCGTACGCGGACTGGGATAACTCCCCAGCCATAAGTGACCATGACTGAGATCGCTTTCAAGTCACCACTTGGCTTTTCTGGGACGGCAACGAAGAGAAAAGGCGCTGGACCGCGCCAATAAAAAATTTCGCCTTTGAATTCGATAATCATGGGTACAGTATACTAAACGCTCAACGACTTGCGTTCATGCAACAAGGCAGGTGTTTTTCAACAGGCTCAACAACCAAACGGGCGTGGACTCTGCTTGGGAGCAGAAAAGACTCGAAGCTAGAAAACTGCCTGTAAACCGCGCAGAATCCCCAGCATCCAGTGCAGGCTTTGTTGAATGGATAATTCTATCCCTGAGTCAGTACTTTAAGGATTGCCAGTGGCGCGTAATAGAACATCCAGGCCAAAATGTTATGGGGTTGTTCGTAATCCCAAAGAAAAACATGAATAAGGGTCAAATAAATACCAAATATAGAAAATAATCTAATGCCAAAAACGGATGATTTTGGATACAACTTCAGGATTCGCTGGAGTAGGTATGCAAATCCAAAAGCAAAAAGTGGAAAAGACGAGATCAATCTTCTCTGTCCGAACGCGTGTCCCCCCCACCAATCGGGCACTGTTGAGTTAATATATACCTGGAAAATAAAGGCAATCAGGATTGCTTTTAGAATGACAGCCTCATTTTTACCCTCTATTCTAATAATCGATTTTAGGAATGCAATAAATCCCAGTAGCCCTAATAACAAAGACGGATGATGGGAGAAAAGCCCATTTTTCAGGGAAAACAGGACTAGTAGAATTTTCGGATTTAATATATTCAAAAAACCATTGCCTTGAGGTATCGCAAATGGACTGCCAAACAAATAATTATTAATCAATGGAATAGGCAATAGTCCCATAAATAATACTATTCCATAGATTCCTATTTGCTTGACTGACGGGGGGCTTTTTTGAGACATTCGAGGAATAAAGAAAAGTAAAAAGAAAACAGGATAATGGTAAGAACATTCTGAGTTCGCACCAGAATATGCAGCGCTCCCGCCATTGCCAAAGCAATATATAAGACGAGGCGGGGGTTTTTGACGCTCTCAAAAAACAAGGATAGAAAAAGCACATATGTAAATAAATCATACACATGACTCATTGACACTTCAAAAATTGTATAATAAAAAAGATTTGTTGAGATGAGGATCAGCCAGGTTGCGTAGATAGCGATGTTTTCTTCAAAGTAGCGAAGAAGTAAACGGTAAAGTAGATACAAGGTGATGAGGGTGTACACAACCGCTGAATACATGATCGTGTATTGAAAAAATTTTCCCCAGGGATTCGTGTCGATTTGAAAACCAAAAAGGTTCAGAAAATTTGCGCTTACCTGTGCGGCCAGAAAGAACGGAAACCAAAGAATTGCCGGCCCAATCGTAAATGGGTTAAAAGGCCTGCCAGTCTTCGGGCTGACTATATTCTTTAATTGGAAGATGTCAATTTCCGCATTCATCCAATCATATTTTGGAGTTTGGTAATTGTTGGTGAAGTCAAAATCCCCGTCGTAGAATCCCGACACAAGAAATTGATAGTAATATTTACCATCGCTCTCTATTTTATAGGATCCGTTGCGATATGTTCCAAAGCTGAAATAAGAGAGCGAGAGAAAAGCAAACAAAATCAAGAAGTATGCTCTCGAGTTCTTTGTTCGTACCCAGGTAGTAAAACGTGTTAGATAGGTCATAAGATTCCTGTTGAGTGTCTCTCCGAGACTTTAATCATCAAACCCGCCTAAGGGTTTGCGTAAACCCGCACGATACGAGGCGGCAGTCCTCAGAGTCCAGTGTGCGCTTTGTTGGGGGCTTTTTGACCGCAGATCTTTCTATTTTCTGATTATTTAGGTCGTAATAAAACCAGTGGAATTGATCTGGTTGTGCCTTTTTTATAATCGTCGAAAAACGGCGCCTGAGCTACTAATTCTGCCCAAAGGCGTGTTTGCTCGTCCTTTGTCGCGATAGTGGGCGACACCATAAGGCGCCTACCAGGGACTTCTATTTCAACCTGCGAGGAATTCTTTAGATTGTGAAACCACGAGGGGTACTGATCACGCCCATTATTGGAAGCAGAAATGACATAGGAATCGCCATCGCGGAAGTACATTAATGGTGTGGTACGGGACTTTCCAGATTTGCGGCCTACCGTAGTAAGCAATAAAATCGGCATACCGCGCATGAATGACATGCTTTTTCCATGAGTTCGACGGAATACGAATATCTGCACTCTCATAAAAAGTTTGAACAACATCTCGAATAACATTTTGATCTCCTAATGGACAGGTTAACGTTAACTATTACAAATATTATACAGCCTAGATATTGCTATTCGAATAATTTTATTACGCATTCGCAAGCGCCCAACGATTCGCGCTAACAGTCATCGTCCTCAATGGTGTTCTTCCCGAATGAGATAGTGGTTTCTGCGCGTGGACTCTCCTTGGGAGCAGGAAAAACCCGAAGCCACGCGTAAGCGAAATACTTGACGCGAAGCGGCACTCCCTCGGTCTCTGAGCTTGTCGAAACATCCAGTGGACGCTTTGTTGGGCGGCTTTTTGCTTTATTTATTAACCGATTTACTCTCTATAATCTGTTTTATATCAGGAATTCCATCTGGAGATATCAGTATGACTGAATTACCACTATTCTTTTCAAGAACTTGGAACAACCGTAATTGACGAAGATTAGGATTATCATCAAATAATCTCGCAGCATTTGCGAGATTTCTAAGTGCGGCACTTTCACCGCGAGCTCGTTCCAAAGCGGCTAAACCTTCTTTTCTGGCATTTACGACTTGTGCAAATATATTCTTCAATTCCCCGGGAAACATCACATCTTTTATTTCAACTAGCAATACTTGAATGCCGAGTGTGACAGCTTTTTTTGAAGTATTTTCAAAAAGTATTTTGCCAATCTCCTTTCTCTTTAATAATAATTCATCTACTTCTAAAGAGCCGATAATATCTCTTGAATTGAGCTGAATAGCCTGATATAGCGCATCCTGATAATTCAGGACATTGTTGATGGCAATATATGGGTCGATAATTTTGTAGCCAACAGCAATGCTTATTTTTAGACTTACATTATCGGAACTTAAAACTTCTTGTCCAGGAATGGTGACATTAAGTTCGCGCATATCAATTTTTTGAACGGAATACCACTGGCGGATATACCAATGCTGACCAGATTTCAGTGTCTTAATATATTTTCCATTTCTATATAATAAGCCGTTTTGAAATTCAAAAACGATTACTGTGCGTATGGAGAAAAGGAAGAATATGATGATAATTACTAAGAGGATGATAGGGAGAAATTGCATGGCTAATCCTTTTTCTGGTTTATTCCAAAGAGCCACAGACGCACAGCGGAGGTCTAATAACCTGCAGGGCTGGTTGCCTGTTGCACAGGGGCTGGCCCTTTGGAATAAATTGTGGGGAATTGAACCCCGTTTACCAAGCGAGGAAGCAATTCGTAGAACCAAACAGGAGATTCCTGATTAGCTACTTCATTCCTCGAGAATAAATATTACCATTAATGTGTAGTGTTTGCCCTACCGCCCAACAGTTTGTGGAAGCCCTGCACAATTCGGCCCGTTGTCTGCCGATGATCGACGTGAAGCGCGGTCTGTCGATCGTGTTGGGACACGCAGGCACGCGCGTGTATCCACAGGATCGGGGCGAAGTGCGGCACGACTTCACGTTCATGTCGAGCGGCGTGTCGACCGAGAAGCCCAAGGGCGCGCTGGTCCGCGAGATTGCCCGCGAGCTGGTCGCCAATCGGCGCAGCGGCGGCAAGACGCTCTTGGTGGGCGGACCGGCGATCGTCCATACCGGCAGCGGGCCGATTCTCTGTGATTTGATCCGTCGCGGCTATATCCACAAACTCTTTGCTGGGAACGCGCTGGCGACGCACGACATCGAACAGGCGCTCTATGGCACCAGCCTCGGC
>JANODZ010000052.1:0-4621 GCA_031412935.1 Anaerolineales bacterium | reverse complement strand
CATCAAATTTGGAATCAATTTCAGCACGGCGCATACCAAGAATGGCGCCATTCATATAAATGTTTTCGCGGCCAGTTAATTCAGGATGAAAGCCTGTGCCCACTTCGAGCAGCGACCCAACACGTCCGCGGACAGAGACGGTGCCGACTGTTGGTTCGGTGACGCGCGAGAGGATCTTGAGCAGGGTGCTTTTGCCCGCGCCGTTGCGTCCCACAATGCCGAGGACTTTGCCTTCTTCAAGGTCAAAGGAAACATCCTTTAACGCCCAAACGTAGTTCTGGTTTTGTCTGCGGTCAGATCTCCCCACCAATGCTTTCGCCAGGCGAATAGGCGCAGAGACCGTATCCACGATCACATCACGGAGCATGTTGTAGCGGAATTTCGATTCTGCCGCGCCGATCTTATATTGCTTGCCGATGTTTTTTACGCTGATTGCTGTTGTCATAGGGTTTGAAGGTTGAAGGTTGAAGGTTTAAGGTTTAAGGTTGAAGGTTGAAGGTTGAAGGTTTTAAACCTGTAACCTTCAACCTGTAACTTTCAACTATATTGTGTCCGCAAAGGTTTTTTCCATACTTCTAAAATAGAAAAGGCCAGAGATAAAAATTAATATCGAGATACCCGTGGAGACCCAAAGTGTAATATCGGGTCCGTTGCCAATGCCGAGCAATGACCAGCGAAACCCGTTGACCACGCCCGCCATGGGATTTAGGAAATAGAGAACCTGCCATTTTTCAGGAATGACAGAGGCAGAATATGCCACAGGTGTGGCGAACAGCCAAAACTGAGTCAGAAACGGGAGGGCCTGGTTTACGTCACGATACTGCACGTTGATCGCCGAAAGCCAGAGCGCCACACCAAGCGCAGTGATAATGACCAATAATAAGAACAAAGGAAGCGTCCAGAGTAAATTCCATGCGGGAGTGACTTGATAATAAAACATCAGGATAATCAAAATGACAAAGGCAATCGCAAAATCCACCAGTCCTGAAAAGACTGAGGAGATTGGCAGGATCAGGCGCGGGAAGTAGATCTTCGTCACCATATTGTTGTGCGCCACGAGCGAGCGGCTGCCCTGATTGAGCGCGACAACAAACAATCCCCATGGTAACAAGGCTGTGAATGAGAAGACAGGATAGGGGATTCCTTCTGTCGGCAGTTTTGCCACTTTGTCAAACAAAAAGGTAAAAACCAGCATAGTCATCACTGGTTGAATGACCGCCCAGGCCATACCCAAAAGAGTTTGTTTATATTTAACTTTCACATCGCGCCAGACCATGAAGAAAATTAATTCACGGTAAACCCACAAGTCTCGCAGGTTTAATGCCGCAAGTCCTTTGGACGGCTTGATATAAATGGTGTGAGGTTCGTGCTTTGTGATTTCGGTCATTTTGTGTTCGAGGTTAAAAGGTTGAAGGTTGAAAGTTGAAGGTTTAAAACCTGTAACTTTCAACCTGTCACTTTCAACCTGTGCTCCTTAAACCATTCAATCGTGCGCTGCATGCCTTCTTCAAAGGAAACCTGCGCGCTCCAGCCAAATAGTTCCTTCGCGCGCGAAACGTCCAATCCGCGGCGGGGCTGGCCGTTGGGTTTGTCAGATTGCCAGGCGAGTTTGCCGTTAAAGCCAGTCATCTTTACGATCAATTCACTTAAATCTTTAATGGATATTTCATAGCCGCTGCCAATGTTGACCGGCTGGCCGCCATTATATTTTTCTGCAGCAGACACAATCCCATCAGCGGCATCCTCCACATACAGGAATTCGCGAGTCGGAGAACCATCGCCCCAGATTTGCAATTCTTTATCCCCGCGTTCGTTTGCTTCGATGGCTTTGCGAATCAACGCGGGAATAACGTGTGATGTTTCCAAATTAAAGTTGTCACGCGGACCGTATAAATTCACCGGCAAAAGGTAAATGGCATTGAAGCCATATTGCTGGCGATACGTCTGCGCCTGCACGAGCATCATCTTCTTGGCAAGGCCATAAGGAGCATTGGTCTCTTCGGGATAACCGCTCCAAAGGTCATCTTCCTTGAAAGGCACAGGGGTAAATTTAGGATAGGCACAGACTGTACCTGTTGCAACAAACTTTCCCACGCCGCGTTTATAAGCGTGATGCATTAACTCGACGCCCATGATTATATTATCGTAGAAAAATTCAGCGGGATGATCGCGGTTCGCACCGATGCCGCCAACATTTGCAGCGAGGTGAATCACAATCGCATTCTTTGGGTCATGGTCCTTAAGCGCATCATGATAGACACGTTCAATTGCGGCGCGGTCTGTCAGGTCATAATCTTTTTTGCGCGGAATAAAAATATCGCCAGCGCCGCGTCTCTTTAGATTTTCAACGACAAACGAGCCGAGGAAGCCTCCGCCGCCGGTAATGATTACACGTTTGTTTTTCCAATAGGTTGAAAGTTGAAGGTTTGAGGTTGAAGGTTTAGGGTTCGACATTATATGTGATTCCTTCTTCGTGGACACGTCTCGCGTTAGGTTGAGATTCTAAATATTGTATAAAACGTGATAATTGCTTACTGCAAATTTCTGCTGTTGAAAACATTGTATTAAATTCATCCTCATTAATATAACCCTGATCTTTCGCAATATAAAGTTGGGCACGCAACTCCCCTGCAGAACCTTTTGCATATCCCAAATACTTAATAAACATAGCCTGCGTCTGGCTTTCAAATCCTTCGGCAATATTTGACATGATCGAAACTGCCGCGCGGCGCATTTGATCACGCAAACCGAAGTCGCGTGAAAAAGAACCATCGGTAGAATATTTGTAAATCAGATTTGCCAAATCTTTGGCCCTTTGCCAAACTTCCAAATCCTCAAATCGCGTTGCTGTTGTCATACCCTTTCACCTTAAACCTGTAACCTGACCCTTTCAACCTATTTCACAATAAACTGCGCGTTCCGATATCGATCGTCTGTCGGGTTTCTAATTAAGCCTGTCTTCAACGCGAACAAGACTTCACGGATGCCGTCATCCACATTCAATGTAGTGTCAAAACCAAGAACCTGTTTAATTTTTTCGAACGAAACGGTAATGTCGCGCATATCGCCGCCGAAAGTCAGGTCTTTGTATTCCACAATTGTTTCCGGCATTCGTTTGAGAACCAAATTAACAATATCGCTCTTTGTATAATTTCCGTTTTCAGTTCCCAAATTAAATACCTGACCGCGTATTTTTTCCTGCCCGGCTTCCAAGCCCATGACCACACCGCGCACGACATCACGGATATGAACGAACGAGCGTGAATATCCGCGCTGGTAAATGATGAGTGAGCGTTTTGTAAATGCATCCAGCACAAATTGATTCACGATCAGGTCAAATCTTGTGCGCGGGGAAATTCCATACAACGTGGCAAAGCGGAACAACAACGGCGCGCAGGCTGACTCTTTTTGTGAAAGCAAAAATTCCTCGCTTGCGATCTTCGTCTCGGCATATAAAGATTGCGGATTTAACGGGGATTCTTCCGTGACAGGCTTGCCGTCTTCGGATAAGCCATAGTTGCTGTAGGTGGACGCGAACACGAATCTTTCCACGCCCATATCCATTGACTGATCAAAAACATTTTTTGTGGCTTCGACATTGTACTTCCACGCCACCTGCTTCCCGACTGCCTGACAGGCGGGAAAACCAACGATCGCTGCGAGATGGACAACTGCGTCTGGCTTCTGCCAGCCACGCTTGAGCGAATCATGCACGGCGCGGGGTTCGGTCACATCGGCTTTGGCAAAGTGAAAATTGGGATGATGAAGAAACGGGACAATGCTCTCGCCGCCGAACAGTAAACTGTCGAGGACGCTGACCCTGTAATTGGCGCGCAGCAGTTCTGAGGTCAGGATGGAACCGATATAGCCTGCTCCGCCTGTGATCAACACATGACGTTCTGTCATTCCAAGCCTTCCAGTTTTATTTTATATCCATCCAATATTAAGGCGGGCGCTGTTTTATGAGTGACAACAGAAATGCCCTGTTCGAGGCAGGTGAGTTTGCAAATATCCGCGAC
The DNA here is from genome assembly GCA_031412935.1 of Anaerolineales bacterium. Taxonomy (GTDB): domain Bacteria; phylum Chloroflexota; class Anaerolineae; order Anaerolineales; family Villigracilaceae; genus Villigracilis. The sequence goes on along the minus strand of JANODZ010000052.1, from coordinate 602 downwards.
ATCACCCGAGCCGACAATCCGAACCCGGTCAAAACCCGCGCGTCGAATTTTGGTAATATGATCCTTTACACGCTGACGGGTGCGGCGATAAACAGAAAATGAACGCTCGACATAATCCAGCGCGAGGCGGGCGCGGAGAGCCAGACCTTCGGGGGTGATGATGTAGCGCAGTTTCTTGCGCTCAGCACGCGAGACCTTGACCGCGCCTTTGGCGATCAATCGTTTTAAATGCCAATTGACCGTGCCAACCGCCACGCCCAACTGGGTAGCCAGCGCAGATTGATTCACATTCGGGTCGCCCTCTATTTGTTCAAGCAGGGAGAGTTCGCGCAGTTCGTCGTTTGTTGATTCCATAGATTTTACAATCCAAAATTCAGTGGCTGAATTATAACAGGGAAAATGGGTTGTGAATCAACTATTTTCGCCCTCATTTTAATATTACGAGAATCAAGGCAATGTAGTCTTCAAACGATAAATATCGTAACCATCCACAGTGCCGACGCGGATGTAGTTTTGATGAATAAAATCCAACGTATCTCTATAGTTGTGTGCAAGTACAACATCCTGCCATTTGATCTTGTGTTGCCTGCGGACATCGGGGT
>JANODZ010000051.1:0-3272 GCA_031412935.1 Anaerolineales bacterium | reverse complement strand
GTGCGACGAGCTCATCCGCACGTTGTCGTTTCTGAAGACGCAAGGCGCCGCCCTTTCGGCTTCCAGGATTCACCTGCTCGGCGGCGGCGGCACGGTGGCGAATCTGGGACCGTGGCTTTCGGACATGACGCAAGTTCCGGTCGTCCCGTGGACGCTTCCCGAAGGAGCGGCCGGCGGCGGCGCGTCGCTCCCTCTGTGGGGCACGGCCATCGCACTTTCCACCCTCGGGAGCGCTGCATGAACTCCCTCAACCTGCTGCCGTGGAAATCCCGCCGCCGACTCCCGCATCCGCTTTGCCCGCTCCGCCTGAACATATCGGTTTATTAAGCGTCACCTGCTCAATTGACCGGTCTACCCGTCCTGTAAAATACGTCAATGAGTTTCGGTTGGAATGGACGGATGCATCGAATAACGAAGATGGTTTTAGAATTTATCGGGATGGCGGGTTGGTAGCAGAAGTGCCGGCCAACCAGACCGATGTAATTGACGTGGTTATTGCCAAAAGCAACCGTGTTCATTATTATTTTGTGATAGCGTACAACGAAGTTGGGGATTCGAAGAGCGAAATCAAGTCATTCAGCTGCGGGAAGTGAGCACATGAATCATTGGTAGTAACCTTAGGATTTGGAAGAATTTGAAAAAAATAAATATTCAAAAAGAAAATCTGTTAAACCTTTTCAAAAAACAGCTTGTATTGCCTGTAATGAATATTTCCTTTATTCGTATGCCAGTGTATCTCTGACGGTCAATTTTGAGGCGCGCCGTGCAGGGATTGCGCTTGCAAACGTGCCAAGCACAATGGTGAAGAGCAACCAGGCAATGATTCCGCTCGCGCCATAAACTGCGGGCATGGGAGCTGTCAGGATCGCGACGCCAACGCCGTAGCATAATATCTGCGTAATGGGGATCGAAACCAGAATGCTGATCGCCCAACTGACAATGCCGATTACCATGCCTTCGACGATCACAATGGCTTGAATATCGCCATTGCTAGCGCCGATGGCGCGCATCACACCGATCTCGCGTGTGCGCTCAAGCACGTTGATGCTCATGGTACCCATCAAACCAAGGCCGCCGACGATGGCGATCAAACTCGCCATGACCAGCATAAAATAGACCAGGATGTCGGTCTGAGCCTTCTGGTCCGTGATGAAATCCGCGCCTAATTGCGTCGATCTGATCTGGATTCCATGTGCCTCAAATGCCGCCTGGGCCTGATCGTTGATGCGTCTTTGGGTGACCGAATCATGTTGTTCGGTAATGATTCGCAAAGAATACGCCATCTCTGGTTCGCCAACCAGGCGGCTGATATATTCATAGTTAACATACAACAGCGGCGGACTGACGTTTCCTGTAATGCTATATTCACCGACGATCAGCCATCTATTTTCCTTGCCGTTTGCTTCGATGGTCAGCCAATCGCCAACTTTCAGATCAGGAAATATTTTGAGCAGGTGATTCCCGATCACAATCGCGTTCTCGTCTCCAGGTTTCAACCAGCGGCCTGCTGTGATGATCGGGTCAATTAAAGTGGAGGAGGAGGGCGGCGCCACAAACAAAATCTGTGTGCCTGTATCTTCGTCGCCCAGCTTAAGCGTGCCTGGGTATTCCATCCAACCTTCCGCGCTTTCCACGCCGGGGATGCTTTCGGCAATGGCTGCCACCTTATCGAAACGATATCCGCGGTCAAAAGCAATATTGATATCCGCGAGAAAATATCCCTGAATGTCCTCCATTACCTTGTCAAAGGAAGCCCACAAGTTATACACGGCAATAAACACTGCTCCGCCTAACACTAAAGTAAACAATGTGATGCCAAGCCTTGTTTTGCGCCTGAACGTGTTGCGCAGCGAAATACGGATCGGGCGCGGAACCCAAACCGACCTCTCGCTGCCAGAATCATTTTTAGCGCTGGCATTGCCGCCCAGGCCGTAATCACTGACCGCTTCACGCACCGTCACCCGCACACTGTTATAGATTGGAATGAAAGCCGCCAGCAATGGCACGATCAATGCCACGACCGCTTGTTGGATGATTGTGGCGGGATAGCTTTGGTAGGGTGAAGCGTGGAAGTTTAACCATTGGGCCATGCCGCTGCCGATGGTTTGAGCCGCGGCATTCGCCAAAGGAATCGCGATCATTAATGCACAAAAGCCGAACCCCAGTATTAAAACGATATACATGCCGGCAATTTGCAGCATGCCCCCTCCCACCGCTTTCATAATTCCGATTTGCCGCGTCTGCTGGGTCATTAATGCGGTGATGGTATTCACAATTAAAAATCCGCTTAATAAAACCGTAAGATAACCCAGTACGCCGAGTACGAAGAAAATGCCCTGTGTAATACTCCATGCAAAATGATGCCCGGGTTCATACACATTAACAAAAAAGATTGTCGCTCCCGCGCGTTTCATCCGCTCTGCAACCGCCTGTGCCACTTCAGTCACATGCGCCTGATCAGTTTGTTTTTCCAGCACGCTGATTGCAAGCATATCGAAATTTGATGTGTCGCCGCCCAGCCATTCCAGTGTGTCGGGAGTTACAAATGCATTGACCCGTTTGGCTAAATTGTACGGAAAACCTGTCACATCATGCACAAATCCAACCAATATTATTTCACGTTTTCTCCCGTTGGCCAATTCCAAGGTGATCGTATCGCCCGGCTTGTATCCCAGCGATATTGCGCTGGCGTCAAGGATGGTTTCCTTGTTTCCATATTTTGGAATAACAGTTTCTCCCGCGGCAGGTTTGAGAATATTCAATGTGGCGTGTCCGGGGTCTTCAAGAGCGGTAAGCCCAATATCTACATAAGTGCCGTCCGGGCGCAAAATGCGCGCACTCACCGATGAAAATCCTTCCACGGTATCCACGCCTGGGATGGTTCGTGCGATCTTTACCATATCATCTGTCAGCGGAGAAGCGTATACCTGAGCCTCCGATGGGTTCGCAGAAAGGTAATCGTTGTCCATGCTTTCGATCATATATAAACCCATGTTACTGTTGAAGCCCACCGCAAATGTGCCGACCATAATGGTCATAATGGTCAACAGCGTGCGGCCTTTATTGCTCCAAAAATCAGCCCAGACTTTTTTCCAGCGGCTGCTGATCATGACGCCACTCCGCGCCAGGCGATATTCTCGCCTGAATGTTTGTTTGCCAGTTGACGCAGCGCTTCATGCGCCGCCTCAGATTGATTCAGCAATTCTGACAGTTGATTGAACCCGATGGCCAACACCTCAACGGGTCCTGCCTCCGAAGCGCGGATCGATGCG
>JANODZ010000050.1:0-4328 GCA_031412935.1 Anaerolineales bacterium | reverse complement strand
CGATAAGCCAATGCCATTTGGATGTTGACCTTCAGGAAAGCGGATAATAATTTATAAGTTTGCATAAACGACTCCAGTCCAAAATATTTAAACACAAAGGGCACAAAGGTCTCGAAGGAAATTCAAAGGTCTTTCCTTTGTGCTCCGTAGTGTCCTTCGTGTTTAATGTTATTTTTAAGGCTATGCTCCAACCGCTGAATAGCGCTTGACGCCATTACGCCAGACCCAATTAAATAAAAGCGCTGATATGCCAAGCCAGATAAATGCCATTGCAAAACCCTGAACGATTTGTTCGGTGGAAAGTTTGCCTAATATCAGTTGAATGGGATAGTAGATGAGGAGTTGGAAGGGAAGGAATTGGGCAATTTCTTGAATGAATTTCGGCATCAAGGTTAATGGAACGAATTGCCCCGAGAACAACAAAATCATCGCGAAATAAAATTCATGGATGGAGTAGATTCGCGTAGTCCAAAATGCGAGCGATGTGATGGCGGCTGACAATAGATAGCCGATGAGAAAAGCCATCCCCATCGCGGGTAGAGCCAGCAAGATACCCGTCATGGAGATGCTGCTGAAATCGGGATTGTAAAGAAAGAATAAAATGATCCAGATCGGAGTCAGTCCCATGATGGTTAAAGCTTTGAAGGCAATATTATTCACCAGTCCGTTCGTAAGCATGGGATGAATCGGGCGGATCAACTCACCGGAGAGAGAACCGTCCTGTATCTTATACCCGAAGGTATGAATGACAATATTGCTGGTGAACTGGTCGCAAATGAGCAGTACCATGTAATATTGAATGAAGTCGTTGGCGGTAAAGCCATTAACCGAACCTTTGGCATTGGCGATGCTGGTCCACACGGCGAGATAAATAATGGGCGAGACCAGCCAATATAGTAAATACATGAGCAGGTTGGCGCGGTATTGCCATTGCTCAGCCCAGTTGACCTGCCAGAGTCTTTTGATGATTAGAAACATGGTTGCTCCTTGTTCACGTAGGGGCGACCCGCCTATATGAGTCGTAGTATTTGATTGATCGTGAAGGGTCGCCCCTACGAATTAAACGCCTGCTCGATCACATCTTCGATCGGCGGATCGGTGATGGTGATGTCGTGGATCGGCAGATCAGCCAACAGCCTGGATGTGATGCGTGTAACGTCTTCCGCTTTAACTTGAATATATTTTTTATCCGCATCTTCATCGTTGCGGACCTGTGTGCCGTATGCGCTTAGATCGTGAGAGTCGGCGTCTGACAGCCTGACTCCGATCAACTTGAACGGTGCGATCTTGCGCGAGAGATCCGTGATGCCGCCATCATATTTAAGTCTACCTTGATGAATGATGATGATGCGTTCACACAGCGCGGTCACATCCGCCATGTAATGACTGGTCAACAGAATGGTCGCGCCGCTGCGTTTGTTGTATTCACGCAAAAACTCGCGGATGCGGACCTGACCCGTGATATCGAGTCCGATGGTGGGTTCATCGAGGAACAAAACTTTTGGGCGATGCAGCAAGCCTGCGGCAATCTCACATTTCATGCGCTCGCCGAGAGAAAGATTTCGGACAGGTTTCTTCATCAACGGGTCAAGCTCAAGCAGCTCATCTAATTCTTTATAGGTCTGTTTGTATTCATCCTCCGGGATGCGGTAAATAGCCTGGTTCAGTAGAAATGAATCCGCGGCGGGAATATCCCATGAAAGACGGTTGCGCTGCCCCATCACGAGGGTCATAGATCGAAGATAATCAGGTTTGAGTTCCCAAGGTGTGTATCCAAGAACTGTGGCGCTTCCACCTGTGGGATGTAATAAGCCGGAAAGCATTTTGAGCGTGGTGGTTTTACCCGCGCCATTCGGCCCAAGAAAACCAACGATCTCTCCCTGCGCAATGCTGAAAGTAACTTCCTGCACCGCTTTCACATCTTTGTATTTGCGATTAAAGAATCCGCGCACCGCTGCGCCGAAACCGCCTTCGCGTTCCGGCACTTGATAGGTCTTGCTAAGTTGTTCAACGCTAATAGTAGGGGACATAATAAATCTCTCCTGTGATGAAGAGATTTTATCATTACTAGAACAAAAGTGCTAGACAGGAATGCTCTTTGCGCCGTCCTCGGCGGCTTGAGCATGTTTAAGACAAAACTGAAACTATTTTTTTTGTTGTGAATGATCTAACGCTACTTTGAAACCAACATAGGCCGCGATTCCATAAAACAGCAGGTCTCTAACATCAAATGAAACGGTAAAAATTTCCAGTACAGCGAGTGGATTTGTTATCAGAAAAAACAACACATCTATAAAAGATGCGCTTTCCGCTCGTGCAATTGCGCCAACATAAAATAGCAAATTCCCCAACACACAACCGATCAGCGCTAAAATCGCACTTGATATGCCATACACCAGGCTGTGACCTTTGCCAAAGAAACGGAAGGCAAAGCCCACCAAAAAACCAACGCCAATTGCCATATAGCCTATTTGATATTCAGTAAAATATGTGATGACACCCCAAATGACAGCGCCAATAAACATAGCAACGCTGCCGGCCACCAAGCCTAAAGTATAATTTGAATCAAAATCCATCGATTCAATAGCAGAAGAATTGTCCATCATTTTTCATCCTCCAAAAGGGTGGCGGCCGGTTTTAAATCATCGCCTAATGTAAGATTACCTGCTTAAAGTTAATATGTCAATCAATAAAAAAGAAAGCTTGAACCTAATTCCCAACGATTCTTGCCGGGAACTTTTTCAAAGTACAAACGTCAATAAATAGAAAAGGAGTATATATGAAGAAAATTATTTTATTTGGATTTGCTTTTTTGACACTTGTGGCTTGCTCAAGTGCAGGCTCTACAAATATCACAGGTGAATGGAAGCTTGTGTCTCACGGCGATCCAGCCAACCCAACCCCAGCGATTACAGATGTAGATACATCTATCGTATTTAATGATGATGGATCTATAAATGGAAATGTAGGCTGTAATGGTTTTGGCGGGACCTATGAAGTAAGCGGAGCTAAGATCAGCTTCAGTTCAATGATATCCACGATGATGTTCTGTGACGAGACTTCTGCGCAGGAGCAGGCGGTTCTCAAGGTTCTTTCCGGCAATGCAATTTTGGAAATTCAAATGGGCGGGGACGCATTGACGATCACATCCGCCGATGGCTCATCCGTCATAAACCTTGCACGCAAGTGATTAAAATGCTGTTCATATAATTTACGTAACCAGCAATCTTTGCTTCGGATACTTCTCATAGCGTTTCTCTTCCATTACGCTTTTTATTCTGTCAAAGCCTTCCCATACTTCTGTAAAAGATGTATATAGTGGCGCAAAGCCGAGGCGCAGGTTATCCGGTTCGCGAAAATCGGGTATGACATTCATCTCTTCAATCAAAGCGCGGTTGATGCGATAACCTTCTTCATGACGAATAGAAATATGTGAGCCGCGTTGACTTGAATCAGCGGGGGAGCCTAACGTAAAACCATATTGTGCAAGAATATTTTCGGTTAAAAATGAAGCATAATTTGTCATTAAGATAGATTTTTCGCGAAGTGAATCCATGCCTGCTTGTAGAGTTGGTTCGAGCGCGGCTTCCATGGTTAATAATGAAATCATTGGTTGTGTGCCCACTAAAAATCTTTACACACCATCCGCAGGCTCGTACTTGAGATTAAAGTCAAATGGATTCTTTTGTCCCCACCAACCCCAGATTGGTGATGAAAGTTTTTCTTGAAACTTTTTGTTGACATATAAAAATCCAGGCGCGCCTGGTCCGCCGTTGAGATATTTATAGGTGCAGCCAATTGCAAAATCAGCATTGCTTTTATCTAATTCAACCGGAACAGAGCCAGCGGAATGACTCAAGTCCCACAGAACTAACGCGCCTTTTTGATGAGCGAATTCGGTGATGCGTTGCATGTCATACAGATAGCCACTTTTAAAAACAACATGTGAAAGTGTAACCAGCGCTGTGTTTTCATTGATGGAAGATTCGAGTTCAGCAAGATTTGGTGTAATGTCGTTATCTTGTGAACCGATAAAAACAATCTCATGCTGATTTCCAAGGTTTTGTCTGATGCCCTGCAAAATATATAAATCAGACGGGAAATTGAATGTGTCTGTGATGATTCTTATTTTATTCGGCTGCAACGTTAAAGCAGAAGCAGCAAGTTTAAATAAGTTAATTGAAACAGTATCGTTAACTAAAACTTGTCCCGCTGCCGCACCGATGAGTTGACCAATTTTATCGCCGACTCTTGCAGGCGCTTCCCACCAGCCTTTATTCCAGCCGCGGATTAAATCCTTGCCCCATTCATCCTCCACAATTTTTTTT
>JANODZ010000049.1:0-3429 GCA_031412935.1 Anaerolineales bacterium | reverse complement strand
GAACTTCAAATTCACTGGACAAATATTGCGCCATTGCTATCCATCCGCAATGAGCGTGAATACAACGCGGCGGTCAAACGGCTGAATGAATTGCTGGATAAAATTGGGGATGATGAAAAGCATCCGCTGTATGGGTTGTTGGATAAGCTTGGGACGCTTGTTCATTTATATGAAGAAGAACATTATCCAATTCCAGAAGCAACAGGCGCGGAAGTATTGCGTTTCTTGATGGATGAACATGGAATTACCCAATCCGAAATGCCTGAAATTGGTTCGCAAGGTGTGGTGTCTGAAATTTTGAACGACAAGCGCGAATTGAACCTCCGCCAAATTCGGGAGTTGGCAATCAAGTTCCATGTCTCAACGGCGGTGTTTGTTTAATTCTGTAATTCTTCATCACTTCGTGGTAAAAGTGGGGATATGAAAAACGTCCATCAGCGTGACTTTTTCTGGATTCTGCCTCTCTCCCTCAGCCTTGGAGCAGTTTTATCGCCCCTGCAGCCTGGCAGCTGGCTGATCGGATGGCTTGGCTTTTCTTTGCTCTTTCTTCTTTCCTTTTCACTTCTCACTCTTTCCACAAAATGGGCAGGCGGCGAAAGAACTCTCGCATGGATGGTCGCTCTCGCATTTACGCTGCGTTTTGCGGGCGGAGTAGCTACTTATCTTATATTGCCGATTGATGGCTTTTTCGATGAGGATGACAGGGCGGGCTTTGTCTACACGGACGCGCATCGCCGTGATACGCAGGCTTGGGAGTTGGCGAGCTCGGATCATTCAATTATCAGCGGGTTCAATCAAAGCTATGCCTATGATCAATATGGCGGCTTGTTGACGCTGAGTGTTTTCATTTATCGCTTTTTATCACCCGATGCGCACCGTCCACTAATGCTGGTGTTGATCTCTGCGTTTATGGCGGCGTTGGGAGTACCATTTTTATGGAAGGCTGTAAATCAGCAGTGGGGGGAGAAGGTCGCCATCGCTTCAGGGTGGATTTATGCATTGTATCCAGAAAGTATTTTACTGGGCGGCTCTGCCATGCGCGAGCCGTATTTGATGGCCTTCAGTGCGTTTGCGCTGTGGGGGTTTGTGAGTTGGGGTTTCGATAGGTCTCTTGAAAAACCTTTGGGTCGCCACATACGCCAATCCATTCTCTGGTTCAGTCTCGGAATTGCAGGCATGCTCTTACTCTCACCTGGGATTGCGCTCGCGACCCTGGTTATTTTTGCAGGGTGGGTATATTTTATAAGTGAACGTGGTCGCATTTCGTGGTGGGTTGTGTTGCTGGCTGTGATCGTATTTGGTGCCGGTCTCTTTCTTCTTTCTTCGGCGCTGAATCGTTCAGGTCAATTTGATTCGTCATCTCCCTTGCATGTGATCAGCGCCTGGTTGAATAAAGCGGTTGAATGGGATGTATATCAATTGGAGCGTGGTTCCGGCAAAGTTCAAAGGTTATTTGATCAAATGCCTGCATGGTTACAATTGCCGTTTGTAACGGGATATGGAATTCTCCAGCCTGTTTTACCAGCAGCGCTTGTTGAACCAACCACCTTAATTTGGCGAATCATAGGGATCGTTCGCGCCCTGGGTTGGTATATGCTGCTTCCAGTGTTGATTCTGTCCTTCGTCGCAGCGGCGGGTCAAGGGTCAGAAATGAAGCGCAGGCTTTTCGTCTGGTTAAGTTTGGGGGCGTGGGGATGGATATTGTTTACCGCATTGCGTGGCGGCGGAGATCAATGGGATAATCCGCGTTACCGGGCGATTTTATTTTTATGGCAGGCAATTCTTGCTGGGAATGTTTGGGTCTGGTGGCGGGATACGAAGAGTGCCTGGTTTTTACGGGTTCTTGCCATGGAAGGTGTTTTGTTGTTAATTTTTGGTCAATGGTATGCGAGTCGGTATCTTTCTCTTGGCCCTCAAGTGCCATTCATTCAAATGATGGCGGGCATACTTTCATTGTGGACCTTGATCCTTCTTTGGGGTATCTCCCGTGACCGAATGAACCGTTTCTGAGTTAGTGTATAATTCAGCAGCTGAATTTTGAATAGGAGTTAACATGCCCACTGCATTGATTACCGGCATTACAGGTCAGGACGGCTCATATCTTGCTGAGTTGTTATTAAAAAAAGGTTACCGTGTCATTGGGGTTGCGCGCCGCTCGAGCACAGTAACCAGTGAACGTATTAAACATATTTTAAATGACATCACGGTTGTGCAGGGCGACTTGCAGGACCAGGGGTCCTTGCTTTCACTGCTTGAAGAACATAAGCCGACGGAAGTGTACAACCTGGCTGCGCAATCTTTTGTGCCAACTTCATGGAATCAGCCGGCCCTGACCGGAGATGTAACAGCGATTGGGGTGACGCGTTTGTTGGAAGCGATTCGATTCGTGAATCCTGAGATCCGTTTTTATCAGGCTTCCTCGAGTGAGATGTTTGGTAAAGTACTGGCCGTTCCACAAAAAGAAGACACGCCATTTTACCCGCGCAGCCCGTATGGCGTGGCAAAATTGTATGGGCATTGGATCACAATAAATTATCGTGAGTCGTTTGATATGTTTGCGACCTCGGGGATTTTGTTTAATCATGAAAGTCCGCGGCGCGGATTGGAATTTGTGACCCGCAAAATTACCGATGCGGTGGCTCGGATCAAGCACGGTCAGGCAAAAGAATTGCGGCTGGGCAATCTTGAATCGCAGCGCGATTGGGGGTTTGCTGGTGATTATGTGGAAGCCATGTGGTTAATGCTCCAGCAAGCCCAGCCTGATAACTATGTGATTGGCACTGGAGAAACCCACTCAGTCCGTGAATTCTGTCAGGTCGCTTTTTCGCATGTAGGTTTGGACTACAAGGAATTTGTGATGCAGGATGAAAAATTCTATCGGCCCGCCGAAGTGGATTTGCTGATCTCGGATCCATCCAAGGCGCGCATGGCTTTGAAATGGGAACCCGCGGTTTCTTTCAAGGAACTGGTTATCATGATGGTCGATTCGGATCTGGAACGGCTGAAGAACGGATAATATTTTCTTATTGCCTGATGATTATGAATAGGTTTGCAATTTTTCAATATCGAAATTGGCCGGCCTGGACGGCGGGAGTCGTGGCTCTGGTTGGCGTGTTGGTCTATTTTGCCCAGGCTGTGGTTTTTGCTCACACCACAGTCTCAAATCTTGATGAAGGCGCTTACTTATTAAAAGGCATTCTGTTCGCTACGAATGTATATCATCCTTTTGATCCTGGTATCTCAACAAATAAAGGTCCTCTGGCTTTTTTAATCCCAGGTTATGTGCAACTTTTATTTGGCGCCGGGCTGCGTACGGGTCGCTATCTGGCCGTATTTTTTGGAGTGATGGCAGTAATCGGAACATGGGTTGCCTCACGGCGCTTTGGTGGAAAATGGATGGCATCCGCGGCGGTATGGGTATTTGCATCA
>JANODZ010000048.1:0-2062 GCA_031412935.1 Anaerolineales bacterium | reverse complement strand
AAACGAATCTGCGGCCCGGAGCAAAGCGAATCGCCAATGGCAAATTCCCCGTTATTTGGAATGCCAAGTACGTCGCCTGGGAAGGCTTCATCTATGATCTCGCGCTCGTTCGCAAAAGGCTTATACGGACGTAATAACCTGATCGTCTTTCCACTTTGCGAATGGACAAGATCCATACCGCGCTCAAAGCGGCCGGAACAGATGCGTAAAAATGCGACCGTATCACGATGTTTGGGATTCATGTTAGCTTGAATTTTAAAAATAAAACCAGTGAAATCTGACGCGGTTGGAAAAATTGTTCCTGCATCACTCATGTAAGGTTGAGGCGGCGGAGCATACTTCACAAAGGTATCAAGGAAAAGCCGCACACCAAAATTGGTCACCGCACTGCCGAAGAATACAGGCGTTTGTATTTCATTTAAAACACTCTCATGGTTAAAGACAACGCCGGCCTCATCCAGCAGATGAATACTCTCTGACAGGTTTTCAAAACGAGTCTGGGACAGGATTTTATTTTTCCTAAGCTCATCCAGGGTTATAAATACTTCAGGAGCCATGCGTTCATTGCGTTCGGTGCGCTCAAATAAATAAACGCCCTGCGAGGCGCGGTCATACACGCCGCGAAACTCCGTTCCATCTCCAACCGGCCAGTTCATGGGGATCGGCTCCATGCCCAACACTTTTTTGATCTCATCCAGCAAATCCAGCGGATCGCGGGCGGGCCGGTCCATTTTGTTGATGAAGGTGAAAATGGGAATGCCGCGCTTGCGGCAAACTTCAAATAGTTTCAGGGTTTGCGGCTCAATCCCTTTGGCGGCATCTATGATCATCACGGCGCTATCCACAGCAGAAAGTGTACGGTATGTATCTTCGGAAAAATCCTGATGCCCGGGTGTATCGAGCAGATTAATGATGTGATCTTGATAAGGGAATTGCAAGATGGTCGAAGTAATCGAAATACCGCGCTCACGCTCCATTTCCATCCAATCGGATGTGGTCAAGCGTTGATTTTTACGGGCACGCACATTCCCCGCCAATTCGATCGCATTTCCATATAAAAGCAATTTTTCAGTCAACGTGGTTTTGCCAGCGTCCGGGGTGAGAGATAATGGCAAAGGTCCGCCGCCTGGCGATCGATTCACTTAATGGAATATTGAGTATCGGGTTTACACCTGATGTTTCATCTTGCATAATGTTTTCTCCAAAACCTACAAAGGGCGTAAATTTTAGCATAGATTTTACGCCGTGGGTTTGCGTAAATAAAGATGGGAGTGGCTAATGGAATGGACTGTTGTAACCACGAAGTCACGAAGACTCCAAGTCTCAAAGTTTGCTTGGTGACTTCGTGACTTTGAGACTTTGTGGTTAGCCCACGTGATTAGCCACTCCGCAGAGTTTGGTGTTTGGTTAAAATAAAAAGTAGTTCCTGCCGATTTGACAGAAACTACTTCTCTTCTTTCCTTCTTACTTATTACTTCTTATGGTACGTACTGCTGATTTCCTGGCTGGAGTCTTTTTCACAACAGGTACTTTATTCTCTAATGCTTCATCCGTGCTATTGAAGAAATTGTAAACCATCAAAGCAAATGTGGAGCCGATCAACGGTCCAAATAAATAGATAACATAAGTATATACATTTGAGATTATCGGTAAAGAGAAAACCGCAGGACCAAATGTACGCGCAGGATTTAACGAAGCACCGGTGAAAGGTCCGCCGGCCAAAATTGCGAATGCCAAAGTTGTGCCGATTGCCCAACCTGCAAACTTGCCGCCCCTACCGGCAACTGCTGTATGTAAAACTGTATTGACGAGGAAGAATGTCAAAACCGCTTCGATCACCATGCCAAAAACAGGAGATGAGGTCCGTGCCTCCACCACGTCGAAGGCGGGAGATTGGCGTTTTGCCGACATTGAAGAAATGGCGAGTGCATTGCTCCATTTTCCCAATGACCGTGTCGCGCAGTTCACCTGCAGTTTCGGATCAAGCGATGTCTCTTCCCTCGAATTGGTTGGGACGCGAGGGATGCTCCGGCTTGCGCCGGCCTATGGATATGTCGATGAG
>JANODZ010000047.1:0-14572 GCA_031412935.1 Anaerolineales bacterium | reverse complement strand
GTATAGTTATTGGGATAGATGTATGCGTAACGAGCATGATTTTTGGACTCGTTTTAATTATATTCATTACAACTCTGTTAAACACGGGTATGTGGATAAATCTGAAATTGGAAAGTCATTTAATTTTTCATTAAGCCACTTGTTTTCGTCGTTACGAATATAAAATCGATAACTGGAAAACTCCCAATCTTCAGGGTTATCCACATACCCGTGTTTAACAGAGTTGTAATGAATATAATTAAAACGAGTCCAAAAATCATGCTCGTTACGCATACATCTATCCCAATAACTATACCAAACTGTACGCCCTTGCTGGTTATCCAGCAAGTTTAGCTTTCTGGATGTACTCCCATTAAGGCGTTTCATTAAATTACCAAGTTCTTGCGATGTATTCGGTGTAAACAAAAGATGATAATGATTTGACAAAGCCACCCACGCGGCCATTTCTAGTTTGAATTCTTTTATTAACTCCTGTAATGTAAATACCCACAAATTAAAATGCTCATCTGTTGCAAGAATATGTGCCTTATTCACCGTGGACACAGTGACAAAATACCATGCGTCGTTTAGGTAAAGATGTGGTGGACGGTGTGGGGATGTTGACCATTTCATGGAATTTCCTTTCTGGGAATGCGGACTTCAGTCCGCTTTTTTATGTTAGGCGGACTGAAGTCCGCGCTCCTATTTCCCTGCTGCTTTTGCGCGCTCCAGCACCTTTTTAGCATTCTTCAGCAAGAGCATATCGATCATCTTGCCGTCCAGCGAATATGCGCCTCTGCCCTCTTTTTGACTGGCTTCAAATGTTTGCACGATTCGTTTTGCATACGCAATCGCTTCGTCGGTTGGAGTGAACGCCGTCTGGGCGGGCTCCACCTGCGCGGGATGAATGATCTGCTTTCCCACAAACCCAAGCCGCGCACCGAATTCAGATTCGACTCGCAAGGCATCCAGATCCTTATAGTCAATTGCGACCATGTCAATCGCCTGCAGATCATTTGCAGAACAAGCTACCACCACTGCCTGGCGCGCGTACAGTAATTCAGTTGCGTCTTTTGTTCTTGTCGCACCAATGGAAGCTGCAAAATCTTCACCGCCAAAAATAATCGCATCCAGTCGCGGATGTGACGCAATTTCTTTGAGATTCAATATTCCCTTGGCTGTTTCCACGCCAATCAAGACGCGGATCGAATTCACAGGCCAGCCATATTTCAACTCTGCGGCTTCGATGATCTTGCCTGCCCATTCGACGTGCTCAAAGGATTCAACCTTTGGAATCACGATCCCATGCGGGTGCTGGGGAAGCACGGCTTCAATATCATCTTTTTCCCAGCCCGAGCCCACTGAATTGATCCGCGCAAGCTTTTCGCTTTTTCCAAAATCCAGTTCCTGCAGGGCTTTGACAACGGTCGCGCGCGCTTCGATTTTCTTATTAACCGCCGCGCCGTCTTCCATGTCCATGCAAATAGAGTCAACCCCGAGAGTGATCGATTTCGTGATCATTTTCCAGTTATCGCCGGGCATATACAGCAGGCCGCGCCGTGAGTGCATAGATGCTCCTAAAATTTATGAGGCTGCAAATCTTTTAGGGAGTAGCTAATCACGCGGGTTAACCACAAAGTCTCAAAGTCACGAAGTCACCAAGAAACCTTTGAGACTTGGAGTCTTCGTGACTTCGTGGTTACAACAGCCCATTCCATTAGCCACTCCCATCTTTTACCGATGATAGCATTAATCCCTGCATTATGTAACAATTAAATAAACCGCGAAGCATTTGCATTCGCGGCCTGGGATTCAATTAATTAATGGCTTTTTATTGCACAGATTTATAGGTCGCAACCACCTTCAAACGACCCAACTGTATCGTTGCCCCGCTAGGCAGATCATAAGGTTCGGTAGGAGTCAGGACTTTCCCTTCCAGCCAGGTACCATTCGAACTGTTTAAGTCTATCAACTCATATCCTTTTGCATTTGCACGGATTTTTGCATGATGCCTGGAAACTCCCATTGCATACCCGTCTGAATATGCAAGATCAACAACCTCTTTCTCTTCACCCGTTATTTTGCGGCCTAATATAACCTCATTATTTGTAGCCACGGCGATCAGCGCGGCACTTCCCAGGAAGTAAATCGCCAAACCTTTCTCGGGAATGGCATACTGAATTTTTCTTTGCATGGTGGTTTTTATAGAACTGGTAAAAATCAGATCCAAAGGTTTGCCGCAATGCACGCAGGTAATCGAATTGGCATTGTTACCCAGCTTGCAGGCAGGACAAAATTTTACAAATGATTGAGTACCGAAAGGGGCGTTTATTTGGAACCATCCATTTGAATCATTAGATACATTCTCCAAAGCTAATAATATATTATTATTCGAAATTAATCAATTTTATTAATCCTGCTGATAGGATTCTGTAAGGTACCTGTCTTAACTACGGCAAAAAGTCCAATCTTTGCCCGCGCTTCAAAAACATCGCCGTTCTTTCGAACTCGATCACGATCGTCCCATCCGATTTTTTGCCCCAATGCTTCAACTTCACGATGCCCACATTCGTTCTCGACTTTGACTCGCGCCTCTCCAAAACCTCGGTTTCGGCATAAATGGTATCGTTATGAAAGGTCGGGTTTGGGTGGGTCACTTTATCGTAGCTTAAATTCGCAATGATCGTCCCTTCGCTGATATCGGAAACACTCAACCCCACCACCAATCCCAATGTATAGATCCCATTCACAATGCGCTGACCAAATTCCGTATTCGCGGCAAACTCTTCGTTAATATGCAGCGGCTGGGTATTCATCGTTAACGATGAAAAGAGCACATTGTCCATCTCTGTTATCGTGCGCCCGCTTGCATGCCTGAACTTCATTCCAACTTCAAGTTCTTCAAAATACTTTCCAGCCATACGCGCCTACCTTTCCAGCCCGTCAACGATCTCGATCAAAATTTGCCCTCTTTCCACGGTCTGGCGCACCTGAACCGGAAGAGTGGAGACCACGCCATCCTTTAAAGCCTGGATGCGGATTTCCATCTTCATGGCTTCCATCGTTAAAAGGGTTTGACCTTTCTTAACGACATCTCCAACGCCCACCGCAACGCTTCGCACCTGACCCGGCATTGGCGCGATCAATCCCCCGGCATGATCGTGTCTGACGCCTCGCTTTGCACCCGATGTTTTCGTCAGCATCAGGGTCTGACCATTAATGGTCACCCAGCGTTTCGCGCCTTCAGAGGAGACATGTGCATTGACTCGCTGGCCATCAATCAGCAGATCCATCCTCCCCCGCAGCGCATCTGCGCGCTGGATTTTAATCGAAACAGACTTGCCATTCAAGATGGCAATATACCCGCCTTCCGATGGATTGATTTCAAGCGACTGCGAATCAAAGGTTACTTTCATTTATCGCTCACTCTGAAATTATTTGCCAGTTTCCACGGATTAAAAGGATCAGTTTCATTTGAAACGGCGGATCGTGGCTTTGAGTCAGCCAGGACAATCTCTGCCAGCGCCGCCGCGATCAAACATTCAACCGAAGGTTCAACGGCATTCCATTCTTTAAAGTTTTCCTCCACCCAGCTTGTGGTCACTTTACCCTGCGCGAAATCCGGATGTGCCAATACAGTCTGCATGAAATCAATATTCGTGACAACGCCATGCACAATGAACTCACGCAGCGCAGTTTGCATTCTTTGAATGGCTGCTGCGCGATTCTCGGCATGCACGATCAACTTCGCCAGCAACGGATCATAGAAATGGGTCACTTCACTGCCAGTTGCGAAACCAGAGTCTACGCGGATGCCGGGGCCGGCAGGCTCGATAAATTGCAGGAGTTTGCCTGTGCTGGGCAGAAACCCATTGGCGGGATCTTCCGCGTAGATTCGGCACTCGATGGCATGCCCGCGCTGGTGAAAGTCCATTTGCTTGAATGGAAAATCCTCTCCCGCCGCGATACGGATCTGCCATTGGACAAGGTCAAACCCTGTGACCAGCTCAGTGATCGGATGTTCGACTTGCAGGCGCGTGTTCATTTCTAAAAAGTAGAAAGTGGAGCGCAGCGGGTCAACGATAAATTCGATGGTGCCCGCGTTGTAGTAATTGACTGCCTTTGCGGCATCGACTGCGGCTTGTCCCATTTCTTCACGAAGTTTTGGAGTTAATATTGGCGAGGGTGTTTCTTCGATCATCTTCTGATGCCTGCGTTGGACAGAACATTCGCGTTCAAATAAGTGAACCAGGTTTCCGTTTTTATCACCAAAGATTTGAAACTCGATGTGATGAGCGTTGGGTAAATATTTTTCGATCAATAACCTTTCATCGCCAAACGAATTCAACGCCTCGCTGCGTGCGGACTCTATGGCTTCATTAAATTCACTTTCGTTGTTTACGACACGCATGCCTTTGCCACCGCCGCCGGCCGCGGCTTTGACGAGAAAAGGGTAACCAATTTCCTTTGCCATCCTCATAAGTTCGGCGCTGGATTCACGGCCGGTGCCTTCGAAACCCGGGATAGTTGGCAGGCCTGCTTTTTTCATGGCGATCTTTGATTCAGCTTTATCGCCCATCGCGCGGATGGAGTCTGCTGAGGGGCCGATAAATGTCAAATCCGCTGATTCAACTGCGAGGGCGAAAGATGCGTTCTCTGAGAGGAAGCCATAGCCGGGGTGAATCGCATCCGCCTTGGTTTGAAGCGCCGCAGCCACGAGTTTATCCGCATTCAAATAGGATTCTTTTGGCGTGGCATCACCGAGCAGGATGGCTTGATCGGCAAAGCGAACATGCTGTGCATTTTGATCGGCAGAGGAATACACGGCAACCGTTTTGATGCCAAGCTCTTTGCAGGCGCGCATGATACGAACGGCAATCTCGCCGCGGTTGGCGATCAGGATTTTGGTAAACATTATGTTCCAAGTAATTGCAACAGTTCTTTTTCGCGTTCTGCTTTCAGCCCGGCCAGCCATTCATGTTCTTGCGGGCGCGAATTGGCCCACTCAAGGGTATCGTGGATGGTTTGCTCGAGCGGAAGGAATTTCAGCCCGGCATTAACTGCTTTTGAAATATCCACGCGCGCGAAGCCCGGATCTTCTCCCTGGTCAGGCAGCCAGGCCGGCAGTTCGCTCCACGGCGCGACTTTGTTTCGATTCAGAAATTCAAGCGGCGCCCATTTGAATTTTGCATCGCTGGCGCTGATGAGCTTGCAGGTATCAAGCAGGGTGCCGAAATTTAATGGGTGACCCGGACCTGTGGCATTGAAAACCCCGCAAATATTTTGTTCGATCAACCCAACGATGAAATCAGCCAGGTCACGCACATCAATAAATTGGGTCAGCCCATCCGCTTTATCGGGCGCGAGGACAAAGCCGCCGCGAGCCACGCGCACAGGCCAATAGGTAAAACGATCCGTTGGATCATGCGGACCCACGATCAGGCCGGGGCGAATGATGAGGGAATCGATTCCAAAAACATCCTGCACAGCTTGCTCGCACAAGGCTTTGAGCGGACCGTAGGCGGCGCCGGTTCCATCTTCGATCGTTTCATCTTCGATTTTTCCAACTGGGTCACTTTCGTTGATTCCAATTTTACTGAAATCAGCATACACGGAAATGCTGGATATGAATACATATGATTCGGTTTTGTCCTTTAAAGCCTCAGCCGCCATGCGCACGATGCGCGGGAAATAGCCGCAGGTATCAATGACCGCATCCCAGTTTTGACCGATCAGCCGATCCAGGTCTTTTTCACGGTCGCCTTGGATCTTTTTGACTTGCAGAAATAAATTGGGATTTGTTATGCCGCGATTGAAGAGAGTGACTTGATGGCCGCGCACACGAGCCGAGTTAACGAGATGACGTCCAAGAAAACGAGTGCCGCCAATGATCAGTATTTTCATTTTCCACTCTTCCTGAAATACCATATCAGCCCTGAGATTACTGGTTTCAGGGCTGATAGATGCGATGCGATGATTTTATCCGATATTCAATTTAAATACTGTTAGGTTCCGCTTCCACGGTCAGCCGCGTCAGGTTTCCAAATATACCAATCCACAAAGCCACAAAAATTGAGGTAAAAAATATTCTTGACATGGGCCAGCTGTACTCGTAATTAAATAATGGAGTCCATAAGGTACTGACGTTACTGGCGGCTGCCAGGATCGTGTGCACCCACCAGGTGCCGCTGATCGCGAGGACAATGGCGCTGATCGATATCAACATGCTAACCCAGCGAAAACGGACCAACCCTCCGATTGCGTAGGCGAAGGCGATCACCGTACAACCAAGAGTAATTAAGAATCCGCTTGGAGCCGTTTTAATGAAGAGAATGTGAAAGATTAACATGGCAATGTTCAACCCTGTCGCCCCTGCCACGGTTGCCAGAATAATACGCAACAATGCGCTTGCCCCGCCAAATCGCTCGACGATCACCCTCGTAAGGAGGATGCCCAGGCTAAAGACCGCTCCCGTAATCAACCCTCGATAAAGAGAAGTTGAGATAAGCAAAGTGTCCAATAAATTAAGCGTGCGCGTTGTCAAATAATTCTGCGCTCCAATTCCAATTGTGGTCCCTACCAGCGCCAGCATATAAGCGCCAAACAAGCGCGCCGGTTGAATGGTAAGCCTGTGGATAAACCATTCCATAGACACTTGCAAGCGGATATTCCTGGGCACAAAAACCGGCAGGCGCCCCGCAGAATGCTGGATTTCCAACAAGGCTGGAATCAAGCGGTCTTTATCCGCATTTGTTAATATGAAATTCACGGCCGGCTGGGAGTACAAATGTCCGGCCAACCGCGCCGCCTGATCCCCCACATCCGAATCTTCAAGCGCTAAATTACCAAGCAGGGTATTCAACTCGGAACTCAGGATTGAATCACCCCATGCAGAACCGGGTGGAATAAGAGCTTGCAGGCCGGAAAGCAAAATAAGAGATAAGGCTGGATCCGTAGACTTGACGGCCATTTCCAAAAGAGAGGCGGCCACCTTCGCAGATAGATCTTCCGGCAGCCTGCCCAGATTCTGATGCTTCACCAGCCAATCCAGGACGCGCCCTGCGATGACTCCGTTTTGGCGGCTGAGAAGCGCTGAAGAAATCAACAGCCTTTCAGCGGGATCCACAACTTTCGGCCACCAATATTCAACCTGATTACCATACATCAGCGCATGAAACAACATAAAGCGGCTGGCGCGATCTTGAATTTTATTTTCATTTCTCTTTTTTTGATCGAGGTGGATCAGCGCAAATTTTGTAAGACCCAGGTCGGTATTGTCGTCTGCCATCGCCCAGCGGCTGAGACTTTGATCGAGCATAACTTCTGCATCCTGAGAGCTGATCACAGCCCGATCCGTGTTTAACTCGCCGGATAGGGGAAAATCCTTGATCTCGAAGATGTAATAGATCATTTTCATTACTTCAGCGGCGGAAGCGGGTCTGAGCGCCGGGTCGGCAGAGGTAACACGCCGCAAGACATCCTTCATCAGCGGGGGTAATGTATGATCCAGTGTGCATGGGTCTGGGAGTTCGATGTTCGAATAGAGTTGTTGAATGCCGAGTATTGTCTCACCCCCCCACGGCAATTGTCCGGTGAAAATCTCGAACAGCAGAATCCCGAAACTGTAGATGTCGGATTTCGCGGTGATCGCCAGCAGTTTATGCTGTTCGGGCGGAGCAAAAACCGGCGTGCCGCGCCCGGTGTGCAAAGCCATGGTGGTATCGGAAACTGAACGCGCCAGGCCAAAATCTGCAAGATAGGTGTGATTTTTTAAATTCAATAAAACATTGGATGACTTGAGGTCGCGGTGAATGATGCCCTGCTGATGCAGAAAGTCGAGCGCGGACGCAATTTCGGTTGAAAAGCGCAGCGCTTCCTCCAGCGCGAGCGGGCCGCGTTTGATCTTTTCTAATATCGATCCCCCTGCAATAAATGGAGAAACCAGGTAACGGACTTGACCCTCCAGACTGCATTCGTAGATCGGTAAAATATTTGCGTGTTGAACTTTTAGTAGTTTTCCCAACTCCCGTTCAAACAACTCATCATCCACCTTCTGCTGTTCTGAACCCATGATCTCGTTAAACTTAATAGCGACAATATCGTCGCGCTGGCGGTCTTCCGCCGACCAGACGACACCCTGCCCGCCTATGCCGATCTGCTCGAGCAGTTGATATTGATGGAATTGGAACCCTGGGCGGAGATCGCTCAGGGTAAGTGAGGGTTGTGCTTCAGCCATGGTGAGCGGGGAAAACGGGGCGCTTACTTTTAATTACCTGAAACGCAATTAAGGATAGGTTGCTTTGCACTTGCTGCCGCTGTCGAAGGTAAACTCAAATTCTCTATTACCGTTACCCGCGGTTTGGAATATAAATACCAGGGGCAACGTGCCGCCCGAGGAAATTGAATTTGACACCAGGTTGCTAGAAATAATAATTGTGCCACCACCGACGCCAGAGCCGATATTCCAAATCGGGGTGATAGAGTTCAGTGTATTAGAGTTCGAATTGGTTATGGAGATGGCTGTAATAGTAATGGAAGAGCCGGTAGAGTTGATTAAAGTGAGTGAATACTCTTTGTCAGGCGAGGTGGAAAGCGTAACGCCACCTGACAAAACACAGGCTGGTATCGAGGGTGGGGTTGGTGTAGGCGGCGGTGTATTGGTTGGTGTGGGCGGCGGTGTCTGAGTAATAGTAGGTGTAGGCGTCCGCGTGGGTGTCAGCGTTGGCGTCTGAGTAACAGTAGGAGTAGGAGTAAGTGTGATTGTAGGCGTAAGAGTATGCGTCTGGGTTGGTGTAAGAGTAATCGTAGGAGTAGGCGTCCGTGTTAGCGTAATTGTTGGCGTCAGTGATGGTGTCAACGTTGGTGTAAGAGTAAGAGTAGGAGTCGGCGTAGGTGTTAGCGTAACTGTTGGCGTCAGTGATGGTGTCAACGTTGGTGTCTGAGTAACAGTAGGAGTAGGCGTCCGCGTTAGCGTAATTGTAGGCGTCAGTGTCGGCGTTAGCGTAATTGTAGGCGTGAGTGTTAGGGTTGGCGTATTAGTAGGCGTGAGGGTAGGGCCGCCCGGAGTAATTGTATTCGTCGGGGTTCGTGTCGGGGTTTTTGTAGGCGTGCGTGTCCGGGTATTTGTCGCTACAGAAATGGGCGTTCGTGTCCGGGTTTTTGTCGCTATAGAAATGGGCGTTAGGGTCGGGGTCTTTGTCGGCGTATTGATGGGCGTCCACGAGGGGATGATAAGGAGAGTAGGGCTGGCTGTGATCGTGGGTGTTCGTGTGGGTATGGCAGTTTGCGTAGGGATGAGTGTCGGGGTTGGAGTGATTCCAAGTTCCTCCCAAATGGATTGTTGCGCCTCTTCCCTTGCGACCGGCGTAATTTGATCCGGCTCACAGAATTGCCCTGTCAACGAGCAGACGGTGTCGAGATCGTCTTGAGAAAGCGGCTCGGGCGCGGAGGGCGGACCCACTGAATCAGTTCCATTTTCGCCACCCAGGGGAACCTCCACCTGTTCCCCGGCTGTAAAGATTTGCTCGACCCCGTCGGCAACGATCAGGCCGGAACCCTCAAAGAGGCTGACAACCATTTTTCCATTCTTTGTAGCTTTGATTGAGGCGTCCCCGGTCAAGGTTAATTCTGAACCGTTAACCGTAAACCTGACGCCGTCCCCATCCGGCACGCTGATCATGATGCCATCATCCGGCACTTTCTCACAAACAATTTGACCCAGCTCGCTCGAGAAGAAAAACGATTCGAGGTTGCCGGCATCCTTATCAAGGGTGGTATTTCCAAATACCAGCATCGTAACGGTTTCGCCCGGCAGGGATCCCGGCAGGTTGGCAATGATCTTTAAGACGGCTACACCCCACTCCTCGCTCTCCAATTTAAGAGGGGAAGCGGAGATGCGGCGCACGATGTCGACATTGACAACATCGCCCTGCGCTATAAATTTTTCGGTCGCCCCCGCGACAAGGTCCGCTTTAATGGTATTGTTTCCATAACAGGCTTTATTGGAACCGATCTGATCGCAAAAACTATTGGAAACCTGCATCGCCTTTTCGATGATTGCCTGGCAACTGGCATTTTGTTGCGCGACAACAGTGGCAGTCTGATTGGCTGAAACCGAGATCGAACCATATCCCGCGTTATAGACTACATACCCAAGAACGGCCAGGCAGCCAATTGAAAACAAAAAGAAAAGCAAAATTAACAAAACATTGGCGCCGCCCTTCTTTCGGCGTTTCGGAGGGGGAGTGCGGGAATATTCAGGGGTTTGCGAGATGTTTTGCATGGTGGGTGGTGTTTAATTATAATTATTTTGAAACGGGTGCAAGCGCATAAACTACAACTAATTTCATTGTGCCCAACTGAATGACGCCTCCGCTGGGCAGGTCACGCGGTTTGTTAGACAAAAGCCTGTTTCCGTTAAGCCAGGTGCCATTCGAACTATTCAGGTCAATTAATGTATATTTATCTTCAACAAATTTTATCATGGCATGGCGCCTGGAGACTCCCATGGCATAGCCTTCAAACCGGCTGAGATCATATACAGAGTCAGTGTTTAACTCCCCTTCGCGCCCAAGGATAATCTGCGGCTGATCCAGCAAAGCAATCGGTTCGCTATTGTTCAATAAAAAAAGAGAAAGCCCGTGAGCTGGCGGGACGTAGCCTTTGATGACCTGCTCTCGTAATTGTTCTGTCATCGCAAAAGGAGCTTGAGTGCGCAGGGTGGTTGGGGCGTCTGAAATTGTTTTATCCAGGCGCGCATTACAGTGCGCGCAAACGACCGCATCTGAGTCATTATCGAGCTTGCAAATCGGGCAAAATTTCCGGCGGTTTTGAGTTTCCATATACTGCTTTCAAAGCGGATTAATATTACTACCAATATAAGGATAAATCAATTGATGCGCGGCCAGCCTTACAAAACTGAGAGTTGATCTTCCAAACTGCCGTCCAAATATAGTGAATTTTTCCTATCTCACTCTTTTCAAACGGGCTTCGGTGGCTTTCGCCTCGCCGTCTTGCGGGCTGATGTTGTAGGCTGTGATGATCAGCTGGTCGGGGTCGATCAGCTGGATTTCTGTACGCCAACCCCAATCGGGTCCGCCAGTGGGGTCGGGATAACTGCCAGTGACGGAAAATCCATTTGCCATTTCCGCGCCGATGCAGAACATGATGGCGGTGCTGTTGTGGAAGGAATCCATCCAGGAGGCTTCGAATTGTTCGAGCGTGGTGTTGTAACCGAAGGTGAACATGCCATGTTGAGGTTCGCCTTCGATGGAACCTTGATATAAATAAAGCGCAAAGCGTCCTTCTAGAATTAATTGAATGGTTCCAACCACAGGCGATTCGTCGGCAAGTTTGTCAGGCTCAAGCCAGAGTTTACTTGTGCCTTTCCAGTTGCCGGCAAGTCGGGCAAGGAAGTGATGGGGGGTGGAGGAGATGAATGGCATAAGTAGTACCTTTTAGTGAGTGGAAAGTAGTGAGTGGGTTTAAGAAAATGGTATCTCTGAATCGATGTTGAAGTCTGATGATGAGGTGATGTACCCGGCTTGTTCTTCACGAATGCCTTTTTGGCGTTGATGAGGAGTAAGCACGTTTAGCATTTTAATAATTTGAGTCAACAAACCAATTCGATGTTTTAAAACCTCCTCTGTCAAAGTGTGGTGTGATTTGAAATACCAGTCGCGAGCCTCGCGCGCAGAGCCAAGTGAATATTCAAGAAATCGTGCGCGGTCCTTCCCTGTGGAACGTGAATACCCTTCGGCAATATTGGCTGAGATTGAACAAACCGCGCGATAGAGTTGGTCAGCCAAGGAACGAGTCAGTGGTGTCTTATTCAAAACAAGTGCATCCTGCCATGCAATGTCACCAGCGAATAACGCAAGCCGATAAACTTCAAGCTTCCAAAGCGAATCGCCTTTAATGTCATCTGAAACACCAGCCTGCCATTCCAAATACTTCACAACAATTCTCCACTAACTACTCACTACTTTCTACTTTCCATTTTCTACTTTCCACTTTCCACTTTCTACATCCTAAACACCCCAAACCCGCCTTCTTCCTTCGGCGAATTAAGCACAATAGATAAAGCCAGTCCCAATACTTGTCTCGTTTCATCTGGAGCAATGACGCCATCATCCCATAATCGCGCGGAGGAATGATAGGGACTGCCTTCCGTTTCATATTTCTCCAACAGCGGACGCTTAAACTCTTCCGCTTCTTGCGCGCTGAGGGTTGGTTTGCCCTCTCTGACGAGTTGATCTTGTTTGATGGTTAAGAGCACATTCGCGGCCTGTTCCCCGCCCATGACACTGATTCTCGCGTTGGGCCACATCCACAAAAAGCGCGAGCCGTAGGCGCGGCCTGCCATGGCATAGTTGCCTGCGCCGAACGAGCCGCCGATGACCAAGGTTAATTTTGGAACTCTTGTCGTCGCAACCGCATGCACCATCTTCGCGCCATCTTTGGCGATGCCGCCTGTTTCATATTCCTTGCCGACCATGAAGCCTGTGATGTTTTGTAAAAATAAAAGTGGAATGCCGCGCTGGTCGCAGAGCTCGATGAAGTGAGTCCCTTTCAGCGCGGACTCGCTGAACAAGACTCCGTTGTTGGCGATAATGCCGACTGGGTAGCCATGAATGCGCGCGAATCCGCAGATAAGGGTCGTGCCATAACGCGCCTTGAACTCGCGGAATTTACTCCCATCAACAAGACGCGCAATGATCTCATGCACATCATAGGATTCTTTGAAGCTGCGCGGCAGGACACCGTACAATTCGTCAGGGGCGTATAAGGGTTCTTCGGGCCGAGCAACATCCAGCGTGGAAAGATACGTGTTAACATGTGAACGTTGTAACGTTTCAACGATGCCTTGCAAAATCTCAAGCGCATGATCATCGTCCTCGGCGAAGTGGTCCGCAACACCGCTCTTGCGTGTGTGCACATCCGCGCCGCCGAGTTCTTCCGCTGTGACATCCTCGCCGGTTGCGGCTTTCACGAGCGGAGGTCCGCCCAAAAAGATCGTGCCCGCGCCTTTGACAATGATCGCTTCATCGCTCATGGCAGGGACGTAAGCGCCGCCCGCCGTGCAATTGCCCATCACTGCCGCGATCTGCGGAATACGTTTGGCAGACATGCGCGCCTGATTGTAGAAAATGCGCCCAAAATGATGCGCGTCGGGAAAGACCTCATCCTGCAGGGGCAAAAACGCCCCGCCCGAATCGACAAGATACAAACAGGGCAGATGATTCTCCTCGGCGATCTGCTGCGCGCGCAAATGTTTTTTGACGGTCATCGAAAAATACGAACCGCCCTTGACCGTGGCATCGTTGGCGACGATCATTACCTCGCGATTCGAAACGCGTCCAATACCAGTAATGATGCCCGCGCTCGGAGCCTCCCCTTTATACATATCACCCGCCGCGAGCGGAGAGAGTTCGAGAAACGGCGCGCCGGGATCAAGCAGGCGTTCGATGCGTTCGCGCACAAAAAGTTTTCCCTGCTCCTCATGGCGCTGACGATACTTCTCGCCGCCGCCCTGCCGCACAAGCGCAAGCCGCTTTTTAAGTTCAGCCGCAAGGCCGCGGTTGTGTTCTGCGTTGGCTTTGAATTCGGGAGAGTTTGGGTCGAGGGCGGAGGAGAGAGTTTCCATGGGTGGGGAGTTTAGCAGATTTTAGCCACAGAGTCACGGAGACCGAAGATATTTACAAACGAAATTCCGAGCCTTAAAAGGCTCGGAATTTTAAATATGCATTTTTTGTTATAAATCAAAAAAATGTTAAATTAATATGTTAGCAATAACCTATCAGTTACTTTCTCGCCTTCAAGGGTTTTTTCATTCATTTGAAATCTCTTTAACATAGAATGACCAATATCAATAAACATTTCTCTCTCAAAAAGTCCTTCCGGAAGAGGTAAATCACAAATCAAGTTTCCGGACCGTTTTGTGCCATCGATACTTAAGGCAACGTGAACGCCTCTCTCTTTGCATTTTTCGATTACACTTAAGAGGTGTTCCAAACTAAATGACTGTGCTCCATATAAAATCGCTTGACTATGAGCGTAAGGAGGGTCGCAATAAATTAAATCACCAGGTTTTGCCAGGCTCATTGCTTCCTCATAATCTAAATGCAGAAAGGTTGTGCCTGAAACCCGCTTGTGCCATTCATCTACCCTACGTGCAAAGCTTTCAGGTGCAATTGGTTTATGAATACCGCATGGTGTTGACATATAACCATCTGCTTTTCTAAAGCGAATTACTCCTCCATAACAGGAACGAGTCAAAAACAAGAAATCTGCACCATTTGGATTTGAATTATATGAAGCTTTTATTTCCTCGAAAACTTCAACTTTATTTCCATCCATCATCTTATGCCATCGTTCACGATACCAGTCTTTTAAAATAGATGGAGATTTTTTCAAATTTTGCCAAATATCTATTAATGGAGCGAATGTATCTGAGGCAATAGCAACTTTAGGAGTAAGAGTACCTAAAACACCTGCACTCCCAAGAAAAGGCTCAAAGTATGTTCCTATTTCAACTGGGAAATATGAAATAATCTCATGAGCCATGCGTTGTTTACTGCCAATCCACTTAAGG
>JANODZ010000046.1:0-6980 GCA_031412935.1 Anaerolineales bacterium | reverse complement strand
GCCGCGTACATGGAAAACCTGAAAGAACAGTTCGGCGATTCGATCGACCTGAGCGACGACTTCAAATGGGAATGGGTCTGCATCCCGCATATCTATCACACCCCCTTCTATGTCTACGCCTATGCCTTCGGTCAACTGCTGGTGCTTTCGCTGTATCAGCAATTCAAAGCGGAAGGTGAATCGTTCAAGCCGAAGTACCTGAAAATCCTTTCGGCCGGCGGCTCCGAAGCGCCTGAAAAAGTACTAGCCGAAGCCGGCGTAGACATCCGCTCGGCGAAGTTCTGGCAGGGCGGCTTCGATGTGCTGGATAAATTGGTAAACACGCTGGAAAAGTTGTAAAATATAGAATAAGGAGAAATTCACATGCGCAGAATGTTCGGTTTTCTAATTGGGATCTTGGTCGGGGCACTGGTTGGCTCCACGGTGGCGTTGCTGATGGCGCCTGAATCAGG
This sequence comes from Anaerolineales bacterium, assembly GCA_031412935.1. Taxonomy (GTDB): domain Bacteria; phylum Chloroflexota; class Anaerolineae; order Anaerolineales; family Villigracilaceae; genus Villigracilis. The sequence goes on along the minus strand of JANODZ010000046.1, from coordinate 6,528 downwards.
TGAGACCTTACGCGGACAATTACGTGACCGCGGACAAGGTTTTATAAACGACGTGCGCCACGCGGCGGATTCACGGCGGATTGAGTTACGTGGAAAGCTGGATACAATGCGCGCGCCGAAGGAAATGTAGACGATTAGCGATTTACGATTTGCGATTTACGATTTGCGATTTACGATTTGCGATTTCCGATTTACGATTTACGATTTGCGATTTGCGATTTGCGATTTGTAAAACTCTCCAACTAATTCCATATTCTGTTCATACTCTGCGCGCGTGGATATAATTTTTGCATTGAGACCTGCGGCTTCGCGTCGCAGGTTTTCGTTTTCCAGGGCGGACAGGATCGCGTCTGCAATAGACTGGGGACTGGCAGGGTCTACGAGCAAACCGTTTTGCCCGGGCGTGATCCACTCGCGAATGGATTCAAGATCGCCGGCAATCGGGAAACATCCGCATGCCATACCTTCGAGCAGTGAGTTGGGCGTGCCATCGTGAACACTGGGCGAAACGACGATCTGCGCGCTCCGAAAGACATCCCCCATTTGCGCGTGCGAAAGCGGGGGATTTAATTGAACGGCATGTTCGATCTTCAATTCTTTTACCCATTGCAACGCTTGAGTTTCACCCTGCATCGAAGAAAAAATAAAGCGCGCATCCCCCCGCTTTGCCAGCACCAGCGGAATGGATTTAAAGAATGCCTCATTCTTAACATAAGAACGAATTCCACGCGGATTGATAATGACGGGGTTTGTCACAGGTTCTTTAGCAGGATAAAAAACATCGCTTCTGATTCCGCCGTTGCCGGGTGTGACCAACGTTGGTTTATCCACGCTCAAATCCCATAATCGCGCGAGGCGAATATCACGTTCACAATCGGCATGCAATGCCTGGACAGCTTTCATCGTTTTGCGCGTGTAATAGCTCATCAACGGCGTGGACGGCGCGTGCAGGGTAAAGTCATTACCCCAAATGGAAACAATAAATCGCAAATCTCCAGTCATTCCGCTCAGTGCAGATGATGTGAGCATTCCTTCATACGGCACACGCAAGGCATGGACAATATCAGGCTGAACTTCCTGAATGAAGGCACTTAATTTTTTCGCGGAGCGGGGAATGGTCAACGGGCCGAGCCACTGCCTGATAAGCGTACGCAGGCCAACGGTGCGCGAGGATGCGCTGCCGGGGGTTGAAGCCTGCTTTTTAAGCGCGCTAAAAGCCACAGGCGTGAACTCCAGCCGTTTAAGTGGGAAATCCACTGCACAGGTAAAGGTGGAAGCGAGAAATACATCATCAGCGCGCTCTACGAAATAGCGCATCCAACTTTGAGAAATAGGAGAGCGGCCATCCGCCACGAAAAGAATTTTCATAGGTTTCATTGATTATACACATTGCCCGTAAACGCGAGACGTAGTATATTTGCGGCATGAGAAAAAAACGCGTACTCATCATTGAAGATAATATGGACACATACGAACTGGTGCACTTCGTCCTTGAAAAGAACAATTTCGAAACTTTTTTGGCGGTAAATGGGCGCGAGGGTGTCAACGCCGCGATCAAACAAAAACCAGACCTGATCATTATGGACCTGTCGATGCCGGAAATGGACGGGTGGACTGCAACCAGTTTGATCAAGAATAACCCGGAATTAAAATCCATTCCTGTGATCGTCTTGACCGCGCATGCACTGCCGAGCGACCGTCAGCGCGCAAATGATGCAGGCTGCGACGAATATATCACCAAGCCAATGGACATGGCTGATCTTATGAAAACCATCCAACACTGGGTAAATAAGCGCTGACCAGATTTTTGGAGTTTGGCTAAATTTAAAACCAGCGAAATCTAAAAATAATACCGTCCCAAATATATTTAAAGAGGTAATCTCATGAAACAAATTTGTGTCGTCGGCGTTGGCTACGTCGGCCTTGTCACCGCGGCATGTTTTGCCGATCTCGGCAACCGTGTCACTGCATTGGATGTGAACGAACAGCGTGTGGAAAATCTCAAAAACGGTATTATGCCGATCTATGAGCCCGGTCTTGAAGAACTGGTAAAACGAAATGTAAATGCGGGGCGGATCACATTCACAACCTCCTATAAAGAAGCATTGCAGCGCGCCGAATATGCTTTTATTGCAGTCGGCACTCCCTCCGGCGAAAGCGGCGAAGCAGATTTGCAATATGTGGCCGCGGCTGCAAAATCGATCGCGGAGAATATGAGCGGGCCGCTGGTCATTATTAACAAATCCACGGTTCCGATCGGGACCGGTGACTGGGTTGCCGACATTGTAAAGGGTGCCCAACCCAAACAGATGGAATTCTCATTGGTCTCCTGCCCCGAATTTTTGCGTGAAGGTTCGGCCATCGGTGATTTTATGAGTCCGCACCGCACCGTGATCGGCTCGTTGGATAAGGACGCCGCTAACAAGGTGGCTCACCTGCACCTGCCTTTGCGCGCGCCGATTGTAATTACTGATTTACGCACGGCCGAGATGATCAAATATGCGAGTAACGCATTCCTGGCCACAAAAATTTCATTCATGAATGAACTGGCTGACCTGTGTGAACTGGTCGGCGCGGATGTGAAGGAAGTCGCCGCGGGCATGGGCTACGATGCGCGCATTGGCCGTCACTTTTTAGATGCAGGTCTCGGCTGGGGCGGTTCGTGCTTCCCCAAAGATGTGGAAGCGCTGGCGTTCATGGCAAAAGAAAATGGACTTAATCCTCGCATCTTAAATGACGTGATGGAAGTGAATTATGACCGCCGCAAAGCCGCAGTAAAACATGTGGAAAAAATGGTGGGCGGCAGTTTAAAAGGCAGGGTTATTGGCTTGCTCGGTCTGGCATTCAAACCCAACACAGATGATATGCGCGATGCGCCGTCCATAGATATTGCCGCGGCATTGAATAAGGCCGGCGCGAAAGTCCGTGGGTATGATCCCGTTGCGATGGAAGTGGCTCGTCCGCTTTTACCTGCTGTGGAATTGTTCAAAGATTCCTATGAAATGGCGAAGGGTTGCGACGCATTAATGGTCGTCACCGAATGGAACGAATTCAAGCAGCTTGATCTTGAAAAGGTGAAAAGCCTGCTCAAGACCCCTGTTATTTATGATGGACGCAATATTTACGACCCAAAAGTGATGAAAGACATGGGCTTCACCTACCGCGCCGTAGGGAGATAGTTGGGTAGTCGGATAGTTGATTAGTTAGCTGGTTGGATAGTTCGGTGGTTTAATAGTCGCATAACCGCAAAAAGGCTATTCGACTATTTGACCATTTGACCAAGAACTAAAAAACTAAATAACTACTAAACTACTAAACTAAATGACAACCCCTCCCGTTTGCAATTACGAAGGCTCCGATTACCAGCAATCTTTTTGGGAAAAAGGCGGCCGCGAATATGAAGACCTCGCTGAAGCGATTGCTTTAAAACGCATGCTCCCGATCAGCGGAAAACTGATGCTCGAACTTGGCGCAGGCGCCGGCCGCAATACTCCGCGCTATGCAGGTTTTGAGCGTATTGTCGTGTTGGATTATTCCACCACCCAGCTGGCTCAGGCGCAGAAAAAATTGGAACGCTCCGACCCTCAGGGGGCTGTGTCAAAATATATTTATGTGGCGGCAGATATATACCGCCTTCCCTTCCGTGACGATCAGTTTGATGCGGCCACAATGATCCGCGCCCTGCATCACATGGCGGACGCGCCCAAAGCGCTGCGCCAGATACGGAATGTTTTACAACCCAACGCCATTTTTATTCTTGAGTTTGCGAATAAACTTAACCTCAAATCTATTTTGCGTTACTTGCTCGGCCGGCAAAATTGGAACCCCTTTACTTTGGAAGCGGTTGAGTTTGTAAAGTTGAACTTTGACTTCCACCCAAAAGCCATTCGGAACTGGCTGGGAGAATTAGGTTTCACGATTGAAAAGACGCTCACGGTATCACATTTTCGGCTTGGCTTGCTAAAGAAAATCATCCCTGCCAAACTTCTTGCCGCGCTGGATGGATTGTTTCAACCTACAGGCGCATTCTGGCAATATACCCCCAGTGTATTCATGCAGGCCAAAGTGGAAGAAAAAGGTGACGGGCAGATACATAAAATCTTTAATGTGATCGAGCTGTTCAAATGTCCGCAATGCGGTAACGAAAAACTGGAGGAGAAGAAAGATCATTTATATTGTTCGAATTGCAAATCTCAATGGGCAATCCTGGATGGAATTTATGATTTTCGCGGGAAAATAAAGCAGGGTTAATTAAGTTGATGCAAGTTGGGAGATAAAGTATGACAACACCACAAAAACTTATGCAGCAAGCTGCTCCATATCCCGCAAGAAAAACCCAGCCGCTCTATAATAATGGAGTAGACACGCGCGGCATGCTCAGTATTTCGACCATGTTCGTAAGCCTGGCCGCGCTGACCGTTTCCCTGGGCGGTGCGGCAAAACTCATACTTGATATTTTCGATGACGGCCTCGCTGACAATTTGAATGGTCTATTGGTTAAGGTCAGTGTATTGGGGCTAGCATTTTTATTCGGATGGGGAATCGGTTTGGTCAGCATTCGCAGTTTTGGAAACCTGGTCTACCCGCTGATCATTAGAATATACATCTGGGTTAGCCTGGGAGCAGTCAGTATTCTTTATATCAAGGTTATACAAAAGCTCTATCTGCAAAAATATGATGGGATGCACTTCTGGGCTTATCTGGTAATCTTGCTGGGCGGGCTGTTTGTATTGATCTGCCTGCACCTGCTCATCGAAGGGCATGATTTACGCCCCTTCGCGATCCCTCTGCTCATTGTCAGCGTTCTACAATTGTTTGTGATCGTATTTCGTTATGTTTTTGAAGCAAACCCAAATGGTTGGATGTTCTTCGGAGATTTTACGATCTTCATCGTAATGATATCCATATCCGCTTTAATGCTGATGCATATCGGCATCCTTTCCCCCTTACGCGACCGGATCGGCGAAATATTTTCACCGAATTTGATATCAAAAACAAATGAGGATGACCGCGAATAAACAAAAAAAGCAGGTACTCTACAGGCTATCTGGATGTTGCAGATCTGCTTTTGGATTAATTCAATTCTGGGAATTTTGTGGAATATTTCCGATCGCTGATCGATCACGAGGTTGTTTGCCGAATAGTGAGAGGCGGCAGGATCATCCAGGCCAGCCAGTGAAATAGAGAGTAATTCACACAAGTTGCTACCATTACATCAAACTGCATTTAACCAGGGCTTTTTAACACCAAGCCGCTTATACGCCAGGATTTAATGGCTTTTTTATTTCCCGAAAGAGCATCAGGACGATGTGCGACTCCGCGCCCGCCAGGGCAGGTGTGCGTTAAATTTTATGTAAATTCCGCAGGCTGGCAGCTTGGGGCAATAAAAATTGCGGGCTTATCTGCACCATTAATCACTCACGTAAATTATTACGGTATGTAATATTGAATAACTAATATCGGACCATTCGCAGCCGCGGCATTTCCGCTATGGAATTTCATGGTATCTGCGCCGCGGTCATTATTATCATCAAGTGTAAAGCTTAAGCGGAACTGGGTGGTCCCAGTCAGGTTTAAATAACGATAGGCTTTGCTGCTGATCACGGCGCTATACCAGCTGTCGACTGGCGCGACACCAAAAGTGGATACATCAGTTTGACCAGCAACCGCGCTAAAGTCGCTTATTGATAAATCAGCGGTTGTGCCGATATAAGGTTTTTGAATGTCCGTCAGCAGGCTGCCATGTGTCGTGAATGGATTCGTGCCCACCAGCCTTTGCTGTTTAATTTTGACTGTGCCAGATATGATAACGGCATTATCCGCCAAGCTGGAGGTATCGAAATGCAGGATGGCGCGATACTGGCGGTTTGCCTCGTCATCACCAAGGTTGAAAGTGGTTTCGCCCGCATCAAACGTCCCGCCTGTGTTGCTGGCCTCGCTTGTTTCGAGCACCCATCCATCTTTCGCGCCAATCGAAATCAATGTCGCCGTTAATACCTCGGGCTCTTTATATTCGTAAGCGCCGATATCGCAAAACGCGCCTTGTGGGCGGACAATGCCCCGTTGATCGCTGCCCGGACAATTGGTATTGTCACTCGCACCTATGGCTGGGGAACCAGGGAGCAAGGCGAAGGTTTGGGTAGGACCGCCGTTATTGGTCAGCGCGCCAAGGTTGGGATCCTTTGTTACAGCCGGCGACCCGCACTTGTGTCCGCTGGGGCCGTTGGTTTCGATCAGGTTGTTTATGTTCGTGGCGATCGCACCTGTGTCAGTGTAGCAATCAGCGCCGCTGGCGTTGTTGTTCGCCAGGATGGTGTTGTTTAGATGCAGGGTGCCGCCAGCATAGTTGAAGATACCGCCGCCTAGGAAAGCCTCGTTGCCCGAGAACGTGTTGTAGTTCACGGTCAGGGTACCCAAGTTGAGGATGCCACCCAGGCCGTACTTTCCGCCAGCCCTTTGGCATCATGATCGAAATGGGTGTTCACACTGACCCGCGTACTCTCGATGCCATCCCCGTCCAGATCGATC
>JANODZ010000045.1:0-3743 GCA_031412935.1 Anaerolineales bacterium | reverse complement strand
GATAAAATTTTCTGGCATGTATTTTCTAAAACCAGCCAGCAGAAAATGTACGAATGAATGCAATACCGTTGTCGACAAATAACTTGTGTTTGGGTGGTTAATACGCAGGTCGACTGAATAAACGCCATCGCCATTTTTGCCTGTCATGAGAGATCGCAGCTTTACATGCGGCGCTTTTAATTTTCTGTGGTCAAGTTCGCCCACCGTCTGGGCATCCCAACCCAGTTCTTCAAGACTTAACATATTCAACTCCTAAATTTATTTTTAAACATATTGGGATAGATGCGTGTAACTATCCGCCAGGGCTTTTTCCCATGAGGCCACATGATGATACAGCTCAACCGATGCGTATCCTGAAAAGCCATTCTCATTTAAAGCCTTGAAACTCGCCTCAAAATCAAGGCTGCCTTCGCCGGGAATTTCATGAAAATGAACAATGCCTGTCAACGTATTGGCGACCATCTTGTCCATTAATAATTTGCCGTCTGAATTTTTAGTTCCCCGTAAGTAACTGAGGATCGGCTTTGCTCTTTCCAAAACATCAAAACTTAATCCTGGAATTGAAATTAGATAAGTGAAAATCTCAATATCGAATTCAGTGGAACCGGCATATAGGCTGTTGTAATTAACATAAATTACATTCTTTTTAATATTTGCCTTGTCTGCCATCTCTTCGATTCGCCTTTTTTCCCCCCTGGCGGGTTGCTCATCATAAAAATAAATCGGGTTATTTTTATCAATCAATAGAAAATTGGCATTCTCCGGGAAATAAATCAAATAAGCGGCGAAATCCAAATCCAACGGCATGTTTTCAGACATCTTGATGATTTTTAAATTACAGCCTTCCTTGGCGTCTGAAACATGCAGATAGCGTGCGTGCGGAGCGGCTTTTGCCAGGGCGGAAATATAATCATTTTCCGAGCAATAATTATGGCACAGATCCAGATGCAGCTTAAAGATGGGAGAATTGACTTCATTGACCAGATCAATCCCTTGTTGCAGGGTTTCAATATACATGCCTGGTTCCGGCTCGATCAGTAAAGTAATGTCATCATCCCCTTTGATTTCCTGCAAGCACTGGTGGATGCTGTCTATCAGTAATTCTCTTGGGTTGACCGAAGGGTTGAGAACATGTTCATCCCGAATAAATCCGCTGCCAAATGTGACAAGTGGAATCTCCAGTTTTCTGGCAACGTCAATTCCCCTTTTGACCAGGTTGATGCGGCGTTTTCTGCCAGCCAGATCAATACACATCACGGAAGGCTCATGCGGCCTGGAGGGTGTGAAAAAATGCGAAGCGGTTGCAACGGCGGCGGGTTTTACGCGGGTTGTTTTAAATTTTTGTTTAATTTTAACAAGATATTCGTCGGTGATTTCGAATGGATTAAACTGATCACGATGAAAGGAAAGTTCAATGCCTGCATATCCCGCTTTATCTACAGCGTCTATCGCATCTAGGAACTCTAAATTTGTTAATCCGAAAGTGCTGTAGCTTAGTTTTGTCATGATGATTGTTCCAAAAACCTCTGTACTGGTTATTCTAGTTACTTGATAGATTTGGGTCAAGGGTCATGGCCAGCCGCCATTTGATTTATTTTACTTCTCCCGAATCCTCATTCGGTATGGATATGGAAGTATCCACCGCCTCAAAATCGCCGCCGGTTAACGCGTCTAACAAATGGAGCATGTCATTATCCCAGCGTTGATCCGGCGCACCGCTGACATACCAATTTGAGCCGTTATCCGCCAAAATAATTCCATAGGTTTTCATAGCATGCAGGATAATCCGCATCTCCTGCGGGAAACCTGAAATATCATATTCCTCTTTCAACCTGAAGCGCGCACCCATGGGTGGGATTCCAGCTTGTGCATCAGAAGTAAGGTGGCGCGCGGGCCAAATATAACCTGCTGTATCTTCGGCTGTGAATCGTAAAGCGTGCTTGATCTCACCTGCAGCGATTTCGTCATAACGCGCCAGGCCTGGCAAAATGGGCAAACCGGCTGCATCCGCGGAGGTCCAATCTGCGGGGCGCAGGGTGTTCGATTTCATATCCCAGATCGCACCCGAACCGCCGCTCCATCCTCCATTTTCAAAGCCGGCGTCATAGATTTCATACAGAGTGCAGGTATCTGTGTCTACTAGAAGAATGTGATGATCGGAACCCCATTCACGTAATGGATTTTCAGGAAGTGGATACGGCCCCGCATCTGATTCGTCTGGATAATAAAACTCGATTCCAACTTTCGGGAGGGTTGACCCAGCCACGATATTAAATGGGATTCCAATTGGACCGCCGTCCCATTCACCGGAGCCGAAGTCCATGTGGAAACCTTCAGCGGAGCCAATGCTGTTGATCCACGCATCAGATTGCGGATGAGTCGGAAGCGAGTCGATCGGAGTATTCCAGTAATTATCGGCAGGGAATATTGGGCAGTTGGCAAGTGTTGTGCCTGTTGGAGACGTCGCAAGAAAAGTTGGCTCGACGGTTGTTGATGCGGCAGTTGTTGACGGTGAGTTGGTAATGACCAGTGCAGGCGTAATGATATTGGCAGGTGCAGCAAAATTACAAGCCAGCGCCAGTACAAGAAAAATAGAAAGTAGAATATATTTATTTTTTTTCATTCACGCTCCTGTTGTATCACATTCTGGAAAGCCCTCAACAAAGTCCCGCGTTGCTCGTTGCCAGTTTCGCTTAGATCTGCGATTGCCAAATATAATTTTTTGCCGCAGCGGCTTAACAAACCGCCGGCCAGTCGTGCAAGCGATTCTGTTTCCGCGTTGACTTCATCTGAGTCCATCCACATGCGGCCTGATTCCCAACGGCGCGATAATACATAAGGCTGTGTCAGGGGCTGCGAGAGGCGCTGTACCCATCCGCTGGAACCTGGATCCAGCCAGAATTGCAGGGTGACGGGTTGGTTCATCATTAAGAAAGTATGCGCCGGGGCAACCAAAACCGATTCTTTATTTTCGCTGCGCCAGGATTCTAAATATTGCGCAGCGATCACGCCATCTTCCAGCATGGCTATATATTCCCTGCCAAGATCAAAGGAAGGGCTGTCCTTCTTAACAATGGATGGTTCCATGGCATAACGAAATTTCTTTATGGATTCGATCAGGCTGGCGGCAACATGGATCGAATCCAGTTTTTTATGGAATCCATATTCAGGCTGCGAGAGTATTTCACCGAATAATTTGCGCAAAAAGAAATCAAACGGCTGGGGAGTTGTCTTACGATATTCATTGATCCAGTTGCGCAGGTTTGTATATTTTTCACCCAGTAGGTAAGTAATGCGCTCCTGCATGTCGGGTTTTATATCGTCAAAGGCCGAAAGTCGAAGGTCACGTTGACGATACACAATTTCGGCTAACAATTGCGCGCGGATCAGATCCGTATTTAACGCGAACATCATGGCGTGCGTCACGTCAAATTTTGTGGGTTGAATATTCCAATGCGGGTGAGCCAGTGCGGATAATGTCAGTAAAGTTCGGCTGGCAGGCTCGTCGCGCAGCGAGCGCGATGGCCGATGAGAGCGCCATGGAATATTTGCTTCTTCCAACCGATTTGTAATCGAGAAGCGCAGCGCATCTGAAAGGAAAGGGGCAAGCACTACGATCTCAGACGGGGGCAGGCCATCCTCCTCGATCAGGGATTTGATTTTTCCAACAATGACATCCAGCATTTCGGGATAATAATGTGCCAAAATGAATTCCAGCGCATTGTTTGGATTCGTATTTTCAG
>JANODZ010000044.1:0-4134 GCA_031412935.1 Anaerolineales bacterium | reverse complement strand
ACATTGGTGAAATAAAAACCCTGCAGCATGTCAATGCCGGCATCGCGCATAATCCATCCTCAAATCTCAAACTTGCTTCGGGTTTCGCCCCCGTGCAAAAAATGCTCGAAAACGGACTCAACGTGGGCATCGGCACAGACGGCCCTGCCTCGAACAACGATCTCGACATGTTCGAAGAAGTGCGCCTCGCCTCCTTCGTTGCCAAAGCCTCCAGTAATGACCCCACTGTCGTCCCAGCGGCAACAGCGTTGCTGATGGCGACTCGCATGGGTGCACAAGCGCTCCACATCGGACATTTGACAGGGTCGCTCGAAACAGGCAAACGCGCCGATTTGATATTGGTGGACACCTCCCCCGTCCACAATTCCCCCCGCTTCCGCCGCGACCCAAACAACGCCTACTCGCAGCTCGTCTTCGCATCCAAATCCACCGATGTAACGGACGTCATGGTAAATGGGAAATGGCTCATGCGCGCGCATCAATTACTTACCCTGAATGAAGCTGACCTGCTCAAGCAGGCGCGTGAAGTGGCACAAAAAATAGATGCGTTCCTGATCGTACGGGAACAATCAATCCTATCGAAATTGATCGCGCTTGGCGGCTCAATGGAACAGGAATCTTTTGAAGTGCAGGTTAAAGTCAAGGTGACAGATCCAGATCAGGTGATTCAGATGATAAAACAATCTGAGATCACGATCAATGTATACAAACATTATCACCAATATGATGAGTATTACATGTTCGAAGACCCATCCCAGGGGCGGCTGCGCTTTCGAGAAGATAATCTCATCAACGAAAAAGGAGAGGTGGAAAGTGTCCGCTCGCGCCTGACCCTGCTGGGGCAACAACGAGAAGACGAAATCAGTCACGACGTATTACTTTCACGAAGCCGTTTCCTCGCGCCCGCCCAACATACCTCGCGTTTTTATCGCGAATACTTTAAGCCGCTTCGGGAGATTTCCATTGAAAAAGACCGTTCACGCTGGCACATTAAATATAAGGAGACTGAATTTTTCATCAACCTGGATCAGATGAAGCAGCCTGACTTGGGATATTTTCTTGAGATCAAGAGCCGCACCTGGAGCCGAATAGATGCGGAGCTCAAGGCAAAATTGGCTGACGAATTGTTAAACCTGCTGGGTCTGGGCAAGGCAGAAGTAGTCACCCAGGATTATATTGAAATATTGCAATCCTCATGAAGTAACGCGATATTCATATTGACTCACATAAAAGACTCGGTCTGCAATTTTGTGCGTACTCTATTTATCAAGTATTTTGTATCCAGATTTCACAGGAACTAGGAAATACCAAGCTATCAGAATTGCAACATTTCGCCTCGTATTTCTGTATAAATAGAGAGGCTCCTATGCGACAATTTATCATTTTCATTTGCATAATCACCATCACAACCCTGGCATGTAAAGGAGGGGCGCAGACAATCCCTCCCACACCGCAGAATTCCGTTTTTGATTCTGGAAAAACTGCCTATGGCTTCTACAACACGCCTCCTGAAGCATCGTTAGAGAGCATCTTTCAACTCTTCAAAGATATAAGAATACACGGCGATTTTGTCCTCATTCAGCAAAATACTGCCTGGGAGGATTTCGCCGATGGTGGCATCAGCGGGGAATCACAAACTCGTACGGACCTAATCAATCAAGTTAAACTAACGCAGCAAAACAACCTTGAATACGTATTCGTAATCGATGCGCTCAATGGCTTTGATCGCAGTGAGTTTATTGGATTGCCAGCAGGTTGGGATGCAAATTTTGCAAATCCAAATGTACGCTCGGCGTATAGTAATTATGCCTTGTGGATTGTAAGAAATTTTCACCCGCGCTATCTTGGGCTGGCTTCCGAGATCAATACATACATGGATGCCTATCCTGAGGATGCGAAAAATTTTGTCAGTCTTTACCATGAAATCTATTCGCTTGTCAAACTTGAGGCGCCAGAAACACAGATTTTCGTCAGCTTTCAATGGGATGATCTCAACAATATGTTCCCCCAACCCGAAGAAGGAAACCGCCAACGACTCGTTCCCAACTGGGAACAAGTGGAAATTTTTGAACCCAACCTGGATGTATGGGTAATCTCCTCGTATCCATATTTTATCTTTCCCTCTGGCGCGGAAATTCCGGTTGACTATTATTCCCCGCTTCTCGCACGGACCGATAAGCCTGTTGCCATCGCCGAAGGCGGATTCTCAACCCAGGCATTTGGCGGGCGTACGAACACACCCGAAGATCAGGTGGCTTATCTAAATGCGATCCACGATCAGCTGGGTGCGCGGCTGGTATTCTGGGTCAACACTTTGCTGGGTGATCTCAATTTGGATTCATTTGCAAGAGAAATGGAAAGGATGGGCCGCGACCCAAAGGATGCCGAAGCGCTTGGGAATTTTGCCTACATTGGCCTGCAAAATTCTGATGGAACGCCGAAGCCTGGGTTGGAAGTGTGGGATGGATTTAGAAAATAATTTAATATGCATTAGCATCTACGGACATCCATTTTCAAGATGTTCTTCAAAGGTTACTTCAAAAATATGATAGCCTGGGTCATCACACTTCGCTTGAAAAAAATAATAAGGGGACACTTGCGGGAATGCAATCGCACGTAAAGCCTCCAAACCTGGGTTTGCGATGGGCGCGGGAGGCAGACCAGCGTAAATATAGGTGTTATATGGAGAGTCAAACTTTAGATCGTCGAGGCTGAGCGGATTCGTCCACCAGGTTTGTCCAACGGGGTCATACCCCAGCGCGTATTGTATTGTCGGGTCGCTGCCGAGAGTCATGCCGATGTTCAATCGATTGATGAATACGGATGCAATTAAAGGCAACTCTTCATCGTGAATGGATTCTCGTTCGACAATGGAAGCCAGGGTAACGGCCTGATATACATCCAGGTCTTGCGCGGCGAATCCTGCGCGCATTTCATCGGTGATATGCAGGATGAAGTTACGTGCGAACGCCTCGAGTAATTGGTCCACAGTTGTGGAGCGCGGCAATATATAGGAGTCTGGAAAAAAGAATCCTTCCATTGTGGAGGGAGATGATAAAGCGAGGACCTGAGGTGGAGTCTCTGCAGCGGCGAGGAACGCCTGGGGAGAAATATCCAGCCCGGAGGTTGGGAGCGAAGCGGCAATCTCTTCCATCCGCCAGCCTGAGAGGATCACAAAAGTGATATCTGCAGGAGTCGCATCCTGCAATTCGCGGGCAATATCAATCATCGACAATGCGGAGCTAAGGGTATACTCCCCGGCCTGGATGGTTAAGTCCAGACCCGTGTAAACGACATAATCATAAAAGGCCTGCTGATCCGCAATGATCAATGAGTCTTCAAGCCTTTGCGCAACAGAAACTATCGACTCGCCATTGTCAATTCGAAAAAATTGTTGTATACCATTTGGATCAAGCGGCATTGAAAGAAGATCACCATATGAAAGCAGGCGCGTGGAATATTCAATGCGATCTGAAATGGAAAGGGTGCGCCCTGGCGGGCCGTAACGCCCCGCAGCAGTTCCAGTTCTTCACTTCGTCCAGTTCCAGGCCGAGGGCCCTGCCGACCGCCTTGGTCGAGCTGTTGTACGCGTGCCCGGTGCCTTCGAGCGCACAGCCTGGGTAGTACGCAACGCGCTGGTACTTTTTCTTCTTATTCTCGGCTATGGAATCCGCCATCGTGGGCTCCTGATTCGATTGAGCGCTATGCGCGCGTGGCTTTTTGATCCAGCTCGCCTTTGGCCGACTCGATGAGCTGATCGAGACCCAGCGCGCGGTGCTGTTTCAACTTTTCCTCCGCGACGTATTCACCGATCGCGGCGCGGGCTTGCTTCCATCCGCGCGTGCGCGGCCGGAACAGCGCCGCGAAACCCATCATCAGCCCCTGCTTGAACGGCAACCGCCGCGCCACGCGCCGGGCCATTTCCACCAGCCAATCCTGCAGGAGCGGCTGACCGGTCCGCGCGAAGAAGCTGCGGATGATGCGGCCTTCCTCGATCTTGCCGGTTGCCACGACTTGTTCGGTGAACACTTCGTCGAAGACGGTTGACTACGACTTCGGCGTGTGGCCCTTCAACTCGAGCCAATGCGCGGTCGCCTACATCACACCTTCGGGAAAGACGTCGCGCGGACAGGC
>JANODZ010000043.1:0-3474 GCA_031412935.1 Anaerolineales bacterium | reverse complement strand
CTTGGTGGCTTAGCGGCTTTGTGTCTTCGTGGTTAGCCCACGCAATTAGTCACTCCCGGCGGGTTTTCAACCCGCCAAAACTCATGTCATCAATAATTGTCAGGCTGCAAGCCTGACCTACTTTAGACTTTCGCAAAAGCTTTATTATTTTACCATTTGAGCTTTAACGCGGAAGCGAGAAACAGATTCTCGCACCCGAGTCAGGTTTCGGGTCGGCCCAGATGCGTCCGCCGTGAGCTTCGACGATGGCGCGCGCGAGGTATAGTCCCAGCCCGGCGCCCTTCGTCTGCTTAACGGCACTCGTCGATCGATAAAAGCGGTCAAAAATATGCGGCTGATCCCTGGCTTCAATGCCGGCGCCTTCATCACTGACACAGATGACGATCTGCTCTGGCCGCACTGTTCCGCTGATTCTGATCTCGCCCGCCGGCGCATATTTAAGCGCGTTGGATACGAGGTTGACAATGACTTGTTCGATGCGCATTTCGTCACCGATAATGATCGGGAAATTTTCGGGGAAATCTGTGACGAGCTGATGCCTGGGAGATTGTGGGGCGAAACGCGCGATCACACGCGACGCGAGGCTGGGCACTGCCACGTCGGCTTGATTCAGGCTGAGGCCGCCGGCTTGTAAACGGGAGGCATCCAACAGGTCATCGATCAATTTGCCAAGCCGATCTGCCTCCTCTTCGATAATGGTCAACGATTCGCTGATGGTGGCTTTGTCCCATTTTGCATCATCACGCCGCAGGGTGGAGGCGTAGCCCTTGATCAACGCAACCGGTGTACGCAATTCATGGCTGACGATAGAAATGAATGTCGCCTTGATCTCATCCGCCGTCCTGAAGTGTGTGATATCGCGCACGCTGACAAAGATATTGCGTAAATTATTTTCACTTGAAAGCAAAGGCGCGTAGGTGATGCCGACCGGCAGGTGCGGCGGAAGATGCCGTTCAAGATCACCTTCCACATAAATTGTGGCATTGGGCGTCAGGGGCCAGCCGCTCGCGACAGATTCCTCGAGCGTGATGCCTTGCGGTTCATTCTTCCATTTAATGATCTCGTTATGATTCCTGCCTACGATCCCGGAACGCGGGAGACCGTACAGTTTCTCGAAGGCTGTATTACATCGTTCCACTGCCTGATGCGCATTTAAGATGAGTATTCCATCTGCGGCAGAATCCAGCAGCGCATCCAGACGCTTTTTCTCATAGGAAACCTCTCCGTAAAGTTGCGCGTTGAAGACCGCGATCGCGGCTTGATCGGCAAACGATTGCAACAAGATGCGGTCATTGGCTGTAAACAAATCTGCATAATTACGAAAAATAAAGATCACGCCGATCACCTGTCCATGCGCGGCGAGCGGCAGGCCTGTGCCATTTAACAGACCCGTGCTGGCGGTAAACGTCAATTCCTTCAACATGCGGTTGAGCTCGCGCACGTCCAACTCGCGGACGACCTCCTCTGCCAGCAGTGGAGTAAGGTAACTCAAGAATGCTGGCGCGATATTGTGCGCCGCGGAGACGCTCCAGCCTTCGGGGCGTTTTAAGGCGATCAACCCCGCCTGCCCTGCCAGCATTTCGATCGATACAAGCAGAATACGCGCCAGCAGTTTCTCTAGGTCTAATTCCTGAGTGAGCATGCGCGAGATCTCGAGCAAATAATCTCGTTGACGGACGCGAAAATCGGGCAGCAGGTTGGCTGGGATAAGGGACATGGTTTATGAGAAAAACAACAGGGTTATTTTATCACCAGGCTTGAATGGGTATGCGTAAGAGTTGTATTAGCAGTCGGTTTCCCTAGTTTGCCCCTAGCGAGTGGCTGAAAACTACGGGAGTGACTAATTGCGCGGGCTAACCACGAAGACACAAAGCCGCTAAGCCGCCAAGAATCCTTCGAGACACCGTGTCTTTGAGTCTTTGTGGTAAATAAAAGCCCATTATTTTAGCCACTCCCAAAACTACGAACCATTAACGCACACCTGCCCATTTGGCATCGCTCCGTGAATGCGGCGTTGCGTTAAAGAGTGTTCAGCCGCTTTCCAAGATAGATACAGAGCGGCAAACCCTGAAGTTAAGCCGCTAAACTTTCAAGTTAATTAACTGACCATACGCAGAAAATGTCGGATTGCGGACTTCAGTCCGCTTTCTTGCCTAAAACGCGGACTGAAGTCCGCATTCCGAACTCAGCTTACCCACTTTTGTTTATTAGCGACACATACAGCGCGGTGCAAGTGCCGTTACGCATCAAATCTTTATCTTATTTCCTTCTCGGCTGTTGTCAACGCATCCTCAAACAAGCGCAAGCCTTCGTCCATTTCACTTTTACTCATCGAAAGCGGCGGCGCGATGCGGATCACGCTCTTCCCGCAGGAGAGCATCAGCAATCCGCGCTCAAACCCGAGCTCGACGACGCGATCGGTCAACTCTTTTGCGGGTTCTTTTGTTTCACGGTCCTTCACAAATTCCACACCGATCATGAGCCCCTTACCACGCACTTCACCCATGCTGGGGTGGCGTGACTTGATTTCTTCGAGCGCATCCATGGCATATTCGCCAACTTCCTTTGCGTTCTGCATAAATCCATTTTCGATCAGGTCGATCGTCGCGAGGGATGCCGCGCAGGCGATGGGGTTTCCGCCATAGGTATTGCCGTGCGTGCCCATCTCCCAATCCATAACCGACTTGCGCGCAATGCACGCGCCGAGAGGCATGCCCGAAGCGATCCCCTTGGCTGTGGTGATCATATCGGGTTCCACGCCGAAATGCTCAATCGCCCACCACTTGCCCGTGCGCCCCATGCCGCATTGCACTTCATCAAGGATCATCAAGATGCCATGCTTATCACAAAGTTTTCGAAGCGCAGGGTAAAAACCATGCGGCGGGACGATGTATCCGCCTTCGCCCTGAATCGTCTCAACCAATATACCCGCTACATCTTTTGGCGGCAATATTTGATTGAGAATTTCATCTTCAATGTAACGCACAACCGCTTCACCATCATCTTCGCCTTTGCGTCGTTCCAGTACCGGACGATATGGGTTTGGAAAAGGCGCATGGGTGACGCCGTTCATCAGGGGATAAAATCCGCCGTGATATTTTGCCTTACTGGCAGTGAAAGTCACCGCGCCCATGGTGCGTCCGTGGAAGGCGCCTGTGAAACCGATGAAGTTCGTGCGCTTGGTGTGATAGCGCGCAAGTTTGATCGCAGTTTCAACCGCCTCCGTCCCTGAGTTGGTCATGAAGGTCAACGCATCTTCTTTGAACGGCGCAATTTCATCCAGTTTTTCGCCGAGTTCGATCCATTTCTCATGATAAAAATCTGATGAAATATGAATAAATTTTTCAGCCTGTTCTTGAATCGCTTTGACTACCTTCGGGTGCGAATATCCCGTTGAGACGACCGCAATGCCGCCCATTAAATCCAAAAAGCGATTCCCATCCACATCCCATACTTCACTGCCCAACCCATGAT
>JANODZ010000042.1:0-1677 GCA_031412935.1 Anaerolineales bacterium | reverse complement strand
GTGTGAAAGTTAACGTAACTGAACGGCTTTGCGGTGACCTTAACGCGTCTCCGATTAGCAGGATCGCGCGGTCAATGTCGAGGGTTTGCCCAGGTTGGCCGGGCAGGAAATCGGTGCCGCCCGGTATAGGTTGCGCCGGCGCAGGCGGAATGTCATAACGTGAGGCGATCTCATTTTGGAGATATTCTCGCAAACGATCCTCAGAGATCTTTGCGCTGAGGGGAATCGTTACCTCAGGCGGTGTTCGATTCCATAAGTAATTCCAAAATCCACCCCAAAATGGTCCGCCGCTACGAGTCAAATCTGCAGCCGCCAGCATGGTTTCAATATCTGCCTGAAAGCCAATCACGGATGGGTCTACCTGAATAATTGCGTCGTTATATACAAATTCCACCGGGGATGTATAAACTTCAAGTAACCTTTGAGAGGCTTCGGTCGGAGTCAGACCCCCAACTCCTACTCCTGCAATCGTCATGCCGGCAGGATAATTATTTCGTTCTCGGCTGTAGCTGATTAGAAAGATAATGCTGAGTATAAGCGCGGCAGTTAAAAATAATATGGACACGCCCCGAAGGATCGTGTTGGTATTACGATTTCTCACTTAACCTCCAAAAGCAACGAAAAATATCATGCAAAAAAGTATATCACACCAGATTAGATGATTATGTTAAAATACATCGTTCAGAATTTGTAAATATTCTGGCACACTTCCCATATAAAAGGTTGGAAATGCTGCGTTCTTTCTTTATTTACTTATCCAAAGCTGCATGGGCGCAAAGGCTTATGACCGCCAGGAATTTTGGCTGGCGCGGCGCAACACGTTTTGTGGCGGGAACAAAGCTGGAGGATGCCATGCGCGTTGTCAAGGAATTGAACGCAATGGGATTCAATGTAACTCTTGACCATCTTGGCGAACATACGAATACTCCTGAAGAAGCGCAGCAAGCAACAGATGATATCTTCGCGGTTCTTGATGCCATTGGTGCGGATCCATCGGCTCGAAGTAATGTTTCCATCAAATTGACGCAGATCGGTCTTGGCCTTGAGGAAAGCCTGTGTGCGCAAAATCTGGAAAAGATTCTCGCCCGTGCAAAAGAAAACAACACCTTTGTTCGCCTGGATATTGAAGACACTCCTTATACAGATAAAACAATTAATTTATTTTATAGAATGAGGGAGAAAGGCTATCAAAATGTTGGGACGGCCGTCCAAGCCTACTTGTATCGTGCCGAGGCTGATATGCGCCGCATGACTCAAGATAAGGTCCACGTCCGCGTGGTGAAAGGTGCATATAATGAACCGCCGGATAAAGCCTTCCCTAAAAAAGCAGATGTGGATGCGAATTATGATCTTCTGACCAAGATTTTGATAGATGCCTCTTTTGCGAATCGATCGAGGCTCTCGAAAGATGGCCGCCTACCGCCCATTCCCGCCATTGCTTCTCATGATGAAAAGCGTGTCGTGTTTGCCAAACAATATGCCGATAAAGTAGGCCTGCCCAAGAACGGACTTGAATTCCAAATGCTCTACGGAATTCGCCGTGACTTGCAGGAACAACTCGTGAAGGAAGGCTATCCTGTGCGCGTGTACGTTCCCTTTGGCACGCATTGGTATCCCTACTTCATGCGCCGCCTCGCAGAACGCCCCGCAAATATTTGGTTCTTTATTACGAATTTC
>JANODZ010000041.1:0-2260 GCA_031412935.1 Anaerolineales bacterium | reverse complement strand
CCTTCGATCTCGCCGCTGATATCCACATAATGCCGCTTGGTGCGGATGCATGCTTCCGCCATCTGACGAAACGTCAGCACGAACGGCCCTGCGCAGTGCAAGACCGCATCCACTTCCATCAAAGCCGAATCAAGCGCGCGGCGATCTTCTATTGAAAAGACGCGATAATTCAAGCCAAATTTTTCAGCCTGGATGCGTAATTTTGTTTCATCACGCCCCGCGAGCAACGGCCGCAATCCCTCTTTTACCGCCTGCTCCACGATCAAATTCCCCGTGTATCCATACGAACCATAAATCAGAAAATTTTTCAAATCCGCTCCGTCCATGCCGGGTTTGCATATTTCTCTTCGACCAATTCTTCAGCCCTTTGTGATTCGGATTGAGACATTTCACCACGCTGAAAGCGGATGCCCAGCTGCGCTTCAAATCCTCTACCGAAAGCCTGGGCTGCGGTTTCCCAATCAGCTTCCACGCCGGAAGTAAAAACAGTCGCAGCGCGCGTCAGTAATCTTTGCGCCGCGTTCTCCCGCGCAGCTTCATCTTTGAATATCAATGCCTGGCAGATGCGCGTCAAGTCACCTGTCAGCGGAAGCGACCCGTGTTGCAGCACGCCTTTTTTATTACGAGCCTGCGCCGAGCCGATCAACTTTTTTCCATTGACCGTGATTTCATAAGAGGATGGGACTTCAAAACAAACTGGATTGTCGCGCAAAATGCCATTTTGCGTTACGTCTTTTTTTATCTCAACCGGCAATCCCAATTCATGCATTGCAAACATTAAAGCCTGCGCGATTCGGTTATAAGATTCTAAAACGCCGCCCGCTAGAACAGGTTCATCCGCGCCGCCTGTTACCGAGTACGTTAATTCATCGGTATGCAGAATCGCCCGCCCCCCCGTCACACGGCGGACAACTTCCCAGCTGTGCGCTTTTATCCGTTCCATGTCTACATCTGCAAAAGGTTGCGCGAGTCCCAAAGACAAACAAGCGGGATCCCACGCGTACAAACGCAAAGTGGGTTGGGACTCGCCGTGATGAATATGCTCAAGAATGGATTCGTCCACGGCCATATTCCACGCGCCAGAGGATGGGGTAGTGTAAAGGAGTCGCCAGTTCATTAATGATGGTTACAAGTTGGAAGGTTTAAACGTTCGAACGTTTAAACCTGTGACCTTTCAAACTCTTGAAACGCTTGTTCTTCAAGTTCATGTGATATCTCTTCCAATGGCGGTTTGACCGCCCAATGCGGCATGGCGTGCATGCGATGTAAGAGCGCTTTCAGCGTTGGTGGGAAAGGCAGGTACTTTTCTAGGATGTGTCTTTGTTTTGCAACACGCGCCTGTGCTTCAGTTGGGTCTTTGCCATTTTGATACAAGTCCCATATCTCGCGTAAATCTTCTGAAATTAGATTCGCGGCTGCGGTAATGGCGCCCTGCGCATGGTTCTTCAAAGCGTGATGAAAATGCGAATCGGTGCCATTGAGTACGAGCAGTTCCTTGCCAAAGCGTTTGCCCAATTCACTTGAAAAGTTTTCATCGCCTGAAGAATCTTTGATGCCTGCAAATTGAACGGGGAAGGCATTCTTCAAACGCGCGAGCAGGTCTAATGAAAAGCCAATGCCTGCTGTGGCGGGGATGTGATAACCGAGTAAATATTTATTGGCAGGCACGGCTTTCGTGATCAACCCGCTGAACCAGTTGAATAAACCTTCATCGGTTGCTTTGCGGAAATAATAAGGAGGCAAAACAACAACGCCATCGTAACCAAGATCAAAGGCAAGTTTTGTCAATTCAATCGATTCAGAAAGGCTGGGCGTACCTGTGCCTGCAAGTAATTTAAAACCAGGCAGTTGTTGTCGGTAGACCCGCGCGGAGCGCAGCAGGGTTTCGCGTTCTTTTGGAGAGAAAGAAGGTCCTTCGCCGGTGGTGCCGAAGAGCAAGGCGCCATGGCATCCTCTTGCGGCGAGAAAACGCAGAAGCCTATGCGCCAGCTGTCGGCGGCGATGCTGGACATGCAGATCCACCTGGCAGGCGATGCCGACATCGATCTCGTCGCCTTCTACGAAAAGGAGGTTGCCCGTATTGGCCTGCCGAAGGAGGGCGAACTGGCCCCGCGCCTGGGCTGGTTCAGCCACATCTTCTCCGGCGAGTCCTATGCGGCCGGCTACTACAGCTACGCTTGGGCCGAGGCCCTGACGGCCGATGCCTGGGAGGCCTTTCTGGAGGCCGGCGGTCCCTACGACCCGGTGGTCTGCAAGCGCC
>JANODZ010000040.1:0-7122 GCA_031412935.1 Anaerolineales bacterium | reverse complement strand
GATCCGCTTAAAAAAATTGGTAATAAAAAGAATCCCGCGTACACGTAAGCGGGATTCTTTTTATTTGGGCTGAGCCACCGACGAGAGTCGAACTCGTGACCTACGCATTACGAGTGCGTTGCTCTACCAACTGAGCTACGGTGGCTAATGTAGAACAACTTGGCAACTTGTTCTACAAGCGGCAGGATTATAAGGGAAACCACTTAAACCCGCAAGTTTTTGACTTTACATGTTGTCTGTGTCTTGGGAATCCAGAAAACTATGCTTCGTATTGCCATGCTTTCGTATCATACCTGTCCGCTGGCCACCCTGGGCGGCAAGGATACCGGCGGGATGAATGTTTATGTCCGCGACCTGACCTGTGAATTGGGGCGTATGGGCGTTCACGTGGATGTATTCACGCGTTCACAGGATGAACATGTGCCGCATGTCGTGCATGAGTTGGGGTTTGGCAACCGCGTTGTGCATATCCCCTCCGGTCCTGAAGTTCCCAAATCGAAAAGTGAAATGGCAATTTACATCCCTGAGTTTGTGGAGGGAATTAAACAATTTGCTATTGAAAAAGGCATCACCTACGATGTGATCCACAGCCACTATTGGATGTCCGGTTTGGCGGCCGAGACCTTAAGCGATGACTGGGGCGGGACTCCGATTGTGCACATGTTTCATACATTGGGGGAAATGAAGAATCGGGTGGCTCGTTCAGAGGATGAACGCGCAGGCGAAGACCGACTCAATGGCGAGAGGCAAGTCCTGCGCCGCGCGGATCGGATCGTGGTCGCCACGTTGGCTGAAACCACACAGTTGAGATTCCTCTACCGTGCAGAGAATCGAAAGATGGTTGTCATCCCGCCGGGTGTCGATACGAGTCATTTTTATCCGATCCCATCCGACGAGGCTAAACAATTTATCGGGTTGCAGCCGGATAATCGAATGATCCTTTTTGTAGGGCGGATTGAACCCTTGAAAGGTGTGGATACATTAATTCAAGCGATGTCTTGTTTGGATTTGCAAGGCTTACATCGCCCGGTTCATCTGGCCATCATCGGCGGCGATCCGAACGCACTTCCCGAAAATATGTCTGATGAAATGATCCGCCTTCAAAAATTATGTGATGATCTGCTCATGGGCGGGATAGTGATCTTTCTCGGCAAGCGCGGACAGGATACATTGCCGTATTATTATTCCGCGGCGGAGGTGCTGGTAATGCCTTCCCTGTATGAGTCATTTGGCATGGTGGCGCTGGAAGGCATGGCTTGCGGCACTCCGGTTATCGCGTCAGAAGTGGGTGGGCTGGGTTATTTAGTAAAGGATGGTGAAACCGGTTACACGATTCCGGACAGCGATCCGCAGGCATTATGCGATAAGCTCTCGCTGCTTTTGGGCGATTCTAATTCACGCGAGAAAATGGGTCTGCGTGCCGCCGAATATGCATTGGACTACGCCTGGGAGAATATCGCCGCCCAGATCGTGGGAGTGTATGAGGAATTGGTTGAGAAGAAAGCCATTTTGCCTGAGTCTTGATTTATTCCTTGATCTTCACATAAAAAACAGCAGGTCCGCCATTTTCCTGTGCGCGCATTTCGAAACGGTCTTTCAGTTTACTGATCATTTTTGAAAGCTGCTTATGGCCGTAAGTGCGCGGATCGAAGCTGGGGTCCACCTGATAAAGCGCGTTGCCCATATTTGCCAGCGACGCCCATCCATCCTGTTGTACAGCCATCTCAAATGCCTGAGTCAAAACAGGCATCGGGTCGAGTTCTTCTTTTTCGTCTTTGGCTTTCTTTGCCCTGGTGTTGTTCGTGTTCCTTGGCTGCACGACTTTCTTTTCAGTGACAAGGTTTTCTGTGTAAACAAAAACATCGCAGGCATTTACGAAGGGTTTGGGTGTTTTCTTTTCTCCAATTCCCATTACAAAGATACCAGTCTCGCGGATGCGGGCAGCCAGGCGGGTGTAATCGCTGTCGCTGGAAATTAGGCAAAAACCGTCCACCACGCCAGAATGCAGAATGTCCATTGCGTCTATGATCATTGCGCTGTCTGTCGCATTCTTGCCTATCGTATAGCGGAATTGTTGAATAGGTTGGAAAGCGTGAAAATTAAGTGTGTCTTTCCACGAATTCATGCTATTGGTTGTCCAATCTCCATAAATACGGCGGACAGTTACCTGACCATAGCGGCCGGCCTCCACCAGCATTTGCGAAAGCAATCCTGCCTGGGCATTGTCACCATCAATCAGCATGGCGATTTTGTTGCGTGCAAGGGGTTTGATTTGTTCGTCTGTCATATTTTCATTATACCTTTGGATGAAGAACAATGCATCCTGCCCGGCTCAAGCCTGCGGGGTGAATCCATGCATCTCCCAGCTGATGCAGAAGCATTATTGCTGAATGGGTTTGATCAGACCCACATCCGTTGGCGCGCCGCCGAAGAGGCCGATTTCAGTGCAGGATGATTTGTCGACGCGCAATAATAAAATATCATTAGCTGAAGTATCAACCTGTATGGCAGTATCCTGTTGGTAAGCAGAATCAACAGTCAACTTGAGGGTTGCTTGATATTGTGCGGGAAGGTATGCGACACACACTTTTTTATCAGGATGTTCGCGGTCTTCATCGATCGCGCGCAGCAGGGCACAGGTGTTGATTAGGTCTACATTGCCGGTATTTTTCACAGTTACATAGGCATTTGTCACCTCGCCCATGCCGTGAGTAATATCTATGCTGGTGTTACAACCGAGAATATCCACGGCCACAGATTGAATAAGCGCCAGGGTCGGGGTGTTTGTCGGGAGTGTGGGAGCAGGTGTACCAGTTGGAGAAGGGATTTCGGTATAAGTCAGTGTGACGATGGGAGGCGCGAAATGGGTCGCGCTGGATGTGATCGTTGCAGAGATGGATGGCGGAATGATAATCGGCGTTGCTGTCACAACTCCCGGCGTCCGCGATGGGATTGGCGTCCAAATTGGGAATAGCTGAGGTTGAGTGCTCCAGGCATCACATGCGCCCAGTAAAAATATAAGAATGATTAAAATAAATATCCTCTTCATTTGGTGATTATACACCGCGTTTTCCAGGTCTACTTTCCAAATTTAATACAAGAGTGTCTAACTTCATGGGCTTACCAAAAGATTTAACCACGGAGCACACAGAGATCACAGAGAAATCCTCTTAAAATCTCCGTGCGCTCCGTGATCTCTGTGGTAAATGCTCTTTCCTCATACAATATTCAGACGTATGAAACACTTGCTAAGAGTAATTGAGAGACGATCTTCTGATGAGCGCATCGTCTCTCAATATTTATAGCTAAATGAATGTTACGGAATAGCGAGTGTTTTTATTCTGAGTTCTTCCCAGCTCGGCTCAACGAGTAGTGAGCCGTCCGGGAAAATAATAGTTGGAACACTTCGCATGCCATAGTTAATATTCATTACAAATGCAGTGGCTTCCTGATTGCCTTCGAGACCAATTCGAAGATAACTAATTCCATTGGCTTCAAAGAAGGCCTTTGCCCGTTGGCAGTCGGAGCAGGTTTCGGTGGAGTACATCACGATCCGTGATGGCTTCATATTGCAAAGATCGTTACTCAAAATTTATTTCTCCAAACTGGTATTGTTTTTAGCCGCCGATTGTTTTCAGATACTCACGGATAGCCAGTGCGCCGGAAGCGCCTTCGCCAGCTGCGGACGCAGCCTGTTTTGTGGACCCTGCCCGAACGTCACCTGCCGCGAAGATGCCGGGGATACTGGTCATCATGTGTTCTGTTTTCACAAAACCCGCAGCATCGAGTTTGGCAGTGTCTTTCAGCAGGCTGTTATTGGGTGTAAGTCCGATAAAAACGAAAATGCCATCGTACTTAAGTAATTTTTCCATATTTGTGGTTTTATCTAGCACAAGCACAGATTCGAGTTTGTTCTTTCCTTTCAGTTCTTTGATGCTGTGATTGAGCAGCACATGCATGTTTTCTTTTTCGGCTACTTTATCCTGTAAAATTTTACTCGCTTTTGGTTCTTGCGAGTTTACAATAATATCAACCTGTGTGGCAAATTTTGTGAGAAAAAGACCTTCTTCAAATCCGCTGTTGCCGCCGCCCACAACCAGTACTTTTTTATTCTTATAAAATGCCCCGTCACAGGTGGCGCAAAAGTGAACGTTTATTCCGATAAGCTCATCTTCGCCGGGAATACCCATGCGGCGGTAACTCGCGCCGGAAGTGAGCAGGATCGCCTTGCTGTGATAATGATTTCCTGCACCGCTGTGGACGATATGATATTGACCATCTTCCTCGATCTCGGTTGCTTCCTGCGCCTGCAAGAGTTCCACGCCAAATTTGCGCGCCTGTCTGCTGAGGCGGTCTGAAAACTCCGCGCCAGAAATGCCCTCATCAAAACCAGGGAAGTTATCCAGCGTCTGGGTTACACCGGCCTGTCCGCCCAAGCCGGCTTTTTCAATGACGAGCGTATCCAGGCCTTCGCGAGCGAGATAAAGTGCGGCAGTTAAACCGGCCGGGCCGCCGCCAATGATGATGACGTCATAAAATTCTCGCTCCGCTTTGGTTTGCAAGCCGAGTTTTTCAGCCAATTGAGCATTGGATGGTTCCACCAGGATCTCACCATCCGGAAATATTATGGTCGGAATGACTCGCATGCCCTTGTTGAGTTTTTCTACAAAAGGGATGCCTTTCGGGTTTTCTTCAATATCCACATTCTCATATTGCACGCGATGCTCGCCAAAAAATTTCTTTGCGCGTTTGCAATCCGGGCACCAGACCGTGCTATACACCGTGATTTTGGAAGGTTTTAAATTGAAAACATCAGTTTTTT
This sequence comes from Anaerolineales bacterium, assembly GCA_031412935.1. GTDB lineage: Bacteria > Chloroflexota > Anaerolineae > Anaerolineales > Villigracilaceae > Villigracilis. The sequence goes on along the minus strand of JANODZ010000040.1, from coordinate 2,300 downwards.
TTGCCATCGGATTTTTCCTCCTGTTCATGGATGGCGTATACATATTGTTTCTTACCGCCTTATCCAATTCGTTTTTGCTGAAAGTTCGAGATTAAAATCCTTTCACTTGGCTAGTAAATTTGAGAATATTTACACAGGAGATCCATTTGAATTATTCCACGTCAGTATTCTCCAAAAACGAAAATCCAAACTAGCACCACCTTAATGCTGACCTTGAAAAGGATCGGTCGTCTTTGACATTTTCCAGCTCTGAGAGCAAAGACCCGTTTGCTCCATTGGCAAGACGTGCCCGGTTAGAATCTGCCGCAATCGGTTCAAAGGAGAGAGGGTTTAGAAATAAGTCTCCTCACTATTCGAAGATGTTTAATACAAAATTTGAGAGATAAACTTAATATCTGCGTCTGTGGAGAATTGCATCAATTACCGTCACGCCGGCCATGTGATTATATGTGTGTGTTGCGTGAAATGAGTTTTTTGGCATCGGCTTAAATGTTTGTACCTCGGTTTCTGAATACTCTGTTTCCGTTAAAGCGATGATTTTGTTGAAGCTGATGGCGTGCCCATATCGGACAGAACAATCCTGCGCGGGTCGAATCAGATTGCCGTTATCCGAAAAGATGCGGCCTGCGGGGCGGGCGGAGTGTATGTCTCTAACGATTGGGTTGCGCGGATGCGCTGTCCATTGAGCGGAGAGCGGGTGATCTGCATAATAGAGATGTAGGGTATCCCACTTGGAGCCTGCTGTTGGAATATACGTAAATAGCCACCATTTTCCATTTGCTTTTAGAAGGGTAACATCCAGAGCGTTGACATTATTAAGGAGTGTTTTTACAAATTCCCATTGATCTGGGAAATGGGTGCAGCGATATAGTTCAACTCCGTTATTTTTGCTTGTTTCTGGAACCATATAGAGTTGACCTTCATATTCAAACAAGAATGGATACGAAAGATGATACGGCCGCTCCAGTACGATTTGATTTGATCGGATGTTTAAATTATTGTCGAGGGTTAAACAGATAATACGTCCGCGATGCGTTGAATAAAGCACTTCTTCGATGAATACATAATGCTTGTCTTCGTGGAACCACACAAACGGATCCGCCCAGTAGCGGTCGATCGGCGGGATCAGAGGTCTGAAATTTGACCATGCAAGCGATTTATATCCGCTGCTGCGCGCAATTAAAACGATCCATTGATCTACAACAAAATAGAAACGGATTTTTTTCCAAATTCGCCGCAAAAGATTGGGCTTTGCAAGCCGCGAGATAAAGGAGGGATTCATTTGCACATCTTATTACGAGGGCGCTCTTATTACCCGAGGCAATCTCCACTTTAGAGGGAATTCACATTTCAGAGGTAGGCAGAATTTGACTCACAAACATTGTTTTATGCAGGTCACATTATATTCTATTAATAACGATCAATTTGTTCCAAGGGGGGTGGCTAATCACTTGGGCTAACCACAAAGTCTCAAAGCCACGAAGTCACCAAGAAACCTTTGAGACTTAGAGTCTTCGTGACTTCGTGGTTACAAAAGCCCATTCCATTAGCCACTCCCGGTCCAAGTCTGTCGAAGCGGGTTGTGCCTCAAGTTGCCGGCGCAATGATCTTTGGCGAATTGGATGCATCCACCAAAACTTTTGGGATTGCCGCATCATCACCGTGTCATAAAAAATAAAAGAGAAAATAAATCAAGGTGAGCCTTCACAAGATGGTCTCCTATGTTTTAATTAATTGATTACAATATATGCCAGGTTCATTCTAATGGATTTATGTGACTGATTAAAAGTTGAAAATGAGAAAAAATTAGAGGAATGACATGGATCAAAACAACGATGTAAAGATCAGCGAGCATATGGAAACTTATTTGGCCACACGAGCAGTGAAACTGTAAATGGAGGATTGATGAAAATATTGATCGCCGCGGATATGGAAGGCATTAGCGGAGTTGTTCATTGGGATCAGGTCGATCCGAATCATCCCGAATATTCCCGTTTTCGTAAATTGATGACCGCGGATGTGAACGCCGCCATACGCGGGGCATTTGCTGGCGGCGCAACATCGGCTGCCGTGACTGATGGTCACAACAATGGCAGAAATATTCTGATCGAGGAGTTGGACTTGCGCGCCACGCTTAATTCCGGTTCACCCTCTTATCTCTCCATGGTGCATGGTGTGGACGAAGGTGTGGATGGCGTGATGTATGTTGGTTATCATGGGCGCATGGGCGCGCTCAATGCGATTTTAGATCACACCTGGTCAGATGAGCGTGTATCCGGCTTGTGGATCAATGACCGGGC
>JANODZ010000039.1:0-5494 GCA_031412935.1 Anaerolineales bacterium | reverse complement strand
CAGGGGCTGGATTTGCACCGCCCGTTCGTCGATGAAATCGTGCTGGTCAGTAAGTCGGGCCAGCCGATGCGCCGCGAGTTGGACCTGATCGATGTCTGGTTCGACTCTGGTTCGATGCCGTTTGCCCAGTGGCATTATCCGTTTGAAAATCAGGAAAAATTCGAGGAACAATTCCCAGCGGATTACATCTGTGAAGCCGTGGACCAAACACGAGGCTGGTTCTATTCGCTGCATGCCATCAGCACTTTGCTGAATGATGAAGTCTCTTTCAAAAATGTCATCTGTCTTGGTCATATCCAGGATGCTGAAGGACGCAAGATGTCCAAGTCGCTTGGCAATATCGTCCAGCCTTGGGACGTGCTGAACGTGCATGGTGCTGATGCCCTGCGCTGGTACCTGTACACCGCCTCTCCTCCTGGACAGGAACGGCGCTTCTCTTCTGATTTGGTTGGCGATGTCATCCGCAGCTTTACGTTGACGCTTTGGAATGTGTACTCGTTCTTTGTGACATACGCCAACCTCGACAAGCCGCAAGCGCTGACAGTAACCATCGCAACCAATGAACTAGATCGCTGGCTGCTTTCAGAGTTAAATGTTCTCGTGCGCGATGTAACCAAAGCCTACGAAAATTATGACGTAACCAATGCAACCCGCCCAGTGGAAAAATTCGTGGAGCAACTATCCACCTGGTATGTGCGCCGTTCGCGCCGCCGTTTCTGGAAGAATGACTCAGGCGCAGATAAGCAGGCTGCGTATTCCACGCTGTACACCGCGCTGACAACGATCGCAAAACTGCTTGCGCCCGCCATGCCATTCCTCGCGGAAGAGCTGTATCAAAACCTCGTCCGCTCGGTGGATGAGACCGCGCCCGAATCAGTCCATCTTGCAAAATGGCCGCAGGTCATGCATGAATTCATCGACGAATCACTTAACCAAGAAATGCAATTGATCGTGCGGCTTGTCTCACTGGGTCATTCAGCCCGCCAAAAAGCGAATCGCAAAGTACGCCAGCCTCTGGCGTCGGTTGCGTTTTCGGTCAGTACTCCCGCCGAACGCAAAGCGATCACCACTTATGCGGATGTGATCTCAGATGAACTCAATGTTAAACAAGTGCGATTATTAGACGCATCCACCGAAGCATTGACTCACACAGTTAAGCCTTTACCTAAACAACTCGGGCAAAAATATGGCAATAAATATCCCGCCATTCAAAAAGCGATCCTTGCCATGAATCCCGAAGAAGTGGCAAAGACTCTACAATCTGGTAAGACTCTGCTTGTAAACGCGGACGGTGAATCTTTTAACATCGTGTCTGAAGAAGTGGAAGTCAAGGCGATGGCGAAGGAAGGTTTCGCAGTTGCTGAAGAAGGGGCTTACGTTGCCGCGCTCGTCACCGAGCTGACGCCCGAACTTGCACAGGAAGGCCTGGCGCGGGAATTTGTCCGACGTGTGCAAGACCTGCGCAAAGCCGCAGAGTTGGATGTTGCTGACCGGATAGATATGTTCATCGAAGCTTCGGCAGGTTTGAGGTCCGCGATCGAGGCGCACAAGGATTACATCACCGCCGAAACGCTCACATCCAAATTATCCTTTGCCGCGGCGCCAAAGAAATCATCTCTTGTTGAAGATGAGTTTGAAGGGGAGAAGGTAAAGATTGGGGTGAGGAAGGCGAAGTAAGTCAATAGTAATCAGTAATCAGTTTTTGGGCTGCGAGGGTGTTCAAAACCTTAGCAGCCTTTTTAATTTATAATGTGCACGCACCTGTTTCCTTATTTTTGTGTTTACATGAATACGACTCCATGCTGACAAAACCCCAAGGATAAATCCATGACAACATCCGTCTTATTAGAACAAAAATCAAATCCTTTGCGCGTGATTGCTGCCTGGGGTGTGCATCTTTTTACGGCAACAGGTGCCATCTGGGGATTTTTAGCCATGCTTGCGATCTTCAAGCACGACTGGCGCGCCATGATCATCTATATGATCGTCGCCATGCTCGTGGATGGTTTTGATGGGATGTTGGCGCGCTGGGCGGATGTAAAAAAATATGCAAGCGGCATCGATGGCGCTTTGCTGGATAATATCCTTGATTATATGAATTACGTGATCGTGCCTGCGCTCTTCTTAATGGAAGCGGGGGTCTTGCCTTATGGGCTTCAAATGGCTGGCGCATTTTCCATTCTCTTAACCTCTGCCTATCAATTCACGCAAGCCGATGCCAAGACCGAAGATCATCACTTCAAAGGTTTTCCATCCTATTGGAACGTGATGGCGCTCTACATGTTGTTGCTCGGTTTGCCGCAATGGGTTAATTTTGGTTTTCTTGTTTTGTTTAACATTCTGGTCTTCATCCCTGTGAAATATATTTACCCCAGCCGAAATAATTATCTGCGAAAACTTACACTTACCCTGACCTATCTCTACGCCGCAGCGGGAATTTGGGGCTTGCTCCTATATCCGAACACGCCAAAATGGGTCCTCTGGATTTCCTTTGCTTATGTTGGATATTACCTGGTGTTAAGTTTGATCCCTAAAAAGTCAAATGCAAATTGAGATCGTTACGCAAGCGGATCATGAACTCTACGACGCATTTCAGCGATTGATTCCGCAGCTGACGAATAACAACCCGCCGCCCTCTCTAAACGATCTGACTGCTCTCGTCCGAGATTCATCCACCACGCTGATGCTTGCGCGAACCGAATCCCACGAAATTGTCGGCGCACTCGCGTTGACAGTCTATCATGTGCCGACAGGCATGCGCTCGATCATCGAAGATGTCATCGTAGACGACTCAGCCCGTGGACAAGGGTTCGGAGAAGCCTTATTAAAACATGCTATTGAACTGGCGCGCGAAAAAGGAGCGAAGAATATTTCACTAACATCCAGCCCTGTTCGAGCGGCCGCGAATCAACTATATATCAAGGTGGGATTTAAAATGCGTAATACAAACACATATCAACTGAAATTGTAAAATGAGCGGATTGAAATCCGCTTTTCTATATTAGACCTCTAGTAGGTCAGGCTTGTAGCCTGACAATTATTGATGACATGAGTTTTGGCGGGTTGAAAACCCGCCCTACAAATACTTATCCGAGAGCTCTATTCTAATAATATGGGGCGTGGGCAGTGTACTTATTTCTGTATACTCACCGCGATATTCCTCGGGCAGCAGGTTGGCAATTTGAACCATCATTTCATCCGCAATTTGCTGCCTTACTTCAGCTGAAACTTTTTTTCCCTCAACATTTAATTTAAACGGGCTGCCCACGCGGATATGAAAATTTGTCCGCTTTAGGCGCTTGAAATTCTTCATGAAATTCTCCCCACCCCAATGCGCAATGGGTATGATCGCAGCGCCTGAGTGAAGCGCAACACTGACAACGCCCGGCATGCCCCGCTTCAAGAACCCTGTGTAATTCCTTGTCCCTTCGGGCGCAATTGCAAATATTAACCCGTTCTCAAGCGCGCGTAAGGCTCCTTTCAAGGCGTTTATATCTGCCTCGCCGCGGCGGACAGGAATCACGCCCCATATATTGAAAATCCAGCGCAGAAACCAGTTGTCCCAGGTTTCTGCTTTTGCCCAGCCGGTAATCCGCCGCGGTTGAAGATGAGCCAGAATAAGCGGCGCTTCGATCTGGCCGGTATGATTGGAAATAAGGATCAAGGGTCCTTTGGATGGGAAATTTTGCAGGTTCGGCGCGTCAATATTACAAGTGACCTGTGTATAAATGCGGATGCAGAAATTAATAAACCAGTTCATGCGTGTTTTTCTTTAAGTGAAATTGATTTTTTCCCAAACCCCTGACCAGAAATTGGATTAACGATCACAAAGTTTTTCACATTCTGCTCCGATTAAAACCGGGGTGGGCATTGCATATTTCAAGCAAACACAATAGCGCCTGACTTAAGACCTGTAATTTACATAATCTTCCTGTGTATCCAGGTCGTCGATGACGCTGGCGCTTTCGACATTTACGTAATGGATTTTACGATTATGTTTCTTCAAAAAGTCGCGCGCGCTGCGCGGTGATTTCATTCGAAGCAATTCATCCCATAATGGGCGCGCCACCAGCCACGGATGCCCGCGCTGCATTTTGTAACTTGGCACGACGATCGCAGATTTATTTTTCAGGAATGCATCGCAGATCGCCCGCACGATTCTTTCATTAACCTGCGGCTGGTCGCCAAGACCAATCAGTGCGGCGCTCGCCTCATGTTTTTTCGCAGACAAACCCGCCTGAATTGAGCTTAACATTCCACCTTTTTCATAAGTTTCATTAAATAATGTTTGGACGGTTTTTCCAACAAGCGATTCCACTTGCTGGCGCGCTCCGCCTGTGACAACGAGAATATCGTCAATGCCCGAAGCTTGAAAAGTTGAAATAACCGATTGTAATACTGTGCTTTTCCCCCACGGCATTAACATCTTTGGTTCGCCCATCCGCCTGGATTCGCCGGCGGCGAGAATAATAGCAGTGATCATCGAGCGCCTCTAAAGTGTTTCATCTTCAACTAATCTTTGGTAGTCTTGCGGATTGTCAACGTCAAGCAATAACCTGTCATCATGCCAGGGGATGTATTCTACTTTGTAATTTGAAAAAATAGCCCGCCCGCCGACATCACCGCTAAGTTTGAGCAGGTCGGGGAATGTGACCCGGTCAAAAAGAACCGGGTTGGCACGCCGCTCTTCCAATACAAGCGGCGCGACGATGGAGTGCATTTCCTTTGCATGAGATTCAACCAGCGCACGGATCACTTCAACGGGAATCTGTGGTTGATCTGCCAGCAGGAAAATAGCTGAGCCAATTGAACCGTGAAGATCGGTGCGGCTACTCTTGCGAGAAAGATCTAACGAGTTGATCCCCGCCCTGATGGATGAGCTTTGACCTTGTTGATACTCTGAATTGTAGACGATGTTTACGGGGAGTCCGCTTAGTGTTGATTCTATATCAGCGGCGTGAGCGCCTATGACGACCTGTACAGGCCGAAGCCCCGCTTGAAGCGCAGTTTCAGCAACTTGTCGTACGAACGGTTTACCTTTCCAATCCAATAACTGTTTCGGTGAACCAAAACGGGTCGACTCTCCAGCGGCGAGAATAATGCCAGCACAACATTCAAAGGATTGCAGGTTGACAGGTTGTAATGACCCGACGATGACTGAGTCAAATTGACCGAGTAATTTATAAGCCATGCTTCCGCCGATTAATTGGAGTTCAGGCGTATCGGCTTGATTAAGCAAAATAATTCGGCGCGCAAGCGCTGGAATGTTTTTGAGACCGCCTTGCGGATGATTAAGCATTTGGATGAGCGGTTCCGCGGTGATCGGTTGATTGATTTGCAATCCACTAAGTTTGGAAAATATTTCGGCGCGATGGACAAATTCTTCGGTGAGCGGTTTTCCAAGCGCTGTCAGGCTTGCAACAACGATCACGGTATCAGAAAATTCAGGAATGGGCGGTTCATATTCAGCGGGAGCCTTGAGCGGCTTTTGGCG
>JANODZ010000038.1:0-2753 GCA_031412935.1 Anaerolineales bacterium | reverse complement strand
CAATCCGCGGGCTTCGACGGGTGTATCCTGCGCCGAGAGTGAAACCCAATGGAATGCAACTTCTTCGGTTGCATCTGCCACCCGTGCAATGTCACGCACGTCCTGCAAACAAGAGGTACGCTTCTCGCCTGTATTGATGTCCAGGATTTCCACGCCGCAGCCATCAGTGGCGAGGTTGACGTGGTTTCCATCAAGCTGCAAATCCTGTTGCGGATCACGCGCCGCGAGTTTGTAGGCAGGCGGAGCTTTCTTGATCGCATCTTCGATGATCTGCGGTTTGACGCGCACGATCTTTTTTTCGTGATCCACGTCCGCGTCGTTGGCTTCCCAAATCTCCAATGCGCGCCTGGACGGGAATCTCACTCCGACTTTTTCGATGATTTGCAAAGTCGCTTCGTGAATTTTCTTTACATCGTCTTGTGTCAGCACTTCCAGTTTTAGTTTTGGATTGCTGATCGTTTTAATGTTTTTTGAAGACATGAACCCTCCCGAGGCTAATATCTCACTACTCTCTCTGGTTGAATTAACGTTGAACGTTTGACGTTTCTACTGATCTGCCTTGCCCATCAATTCCTTGGCAACTTTTACTGCGCCGATCGCGTCTTCAGAATAGCCGTCAGCTTTGATCTTATCAACCCAATCTTTTGTGATTGGCGCACCGCCGACCATCACTTTGATGCGCGGGCGCAAGCCTTCCTTGTCCAACTCTTCGATCACTTCGCGCTGACGCACCATCGTGGTGGTGAGCAATGCGCTCATCCCGATGATTTCTGCATTGATCTCGAGCGCCTTGCCGATGATATTCGCTGCGGGTTGATCCACGCCCAGGTCAACGACTTCAAAGCCGGAGGCGCTTAACATGGTGCCGACGAGAGTCTTGCCAATTTCATGAATGTCACCTTCAACAGTGGCGAGAACTACTTTTCCCATCATCTCGCGCGCTTCACCGAGTTTGAGCAATTCAGGCTCCAGCACGGCTACGGCGGCTTTCATGGCTTCGCCGGCCATTACCAACTCTGGCAGAAAAGCTTCGCCTGCGCCGAATTGATCGCCGATATAATTCACGCCGATCACGAATCCCTTTGTAATGGTTTCGAGCGGGTGCATTTTTAATTCAATGGATTTTCTCGCAAGTTCAATTGCAATATCTGATTCGCCGTCAATGATGCTTTGTGCCATTTCTTTATAAAGTTCTTCAGACATACTAGCTCCTTATTTTGTTTTCTTGACGAGAAATGAAACCTGTTCTTCTTTTTCGCGCAATAAAATTGCCGGGACATTCAAGTATTCTTCCAGCCACTTCCCAGATTCCAGAAGATGTTCGATCGAAAATTTTACAGCCTTATCAATGTCCTTTTTCTTGAGCGCATCCACAATGGCCGTGTGTTCTCTTTGCATATCGTTCATGCTGTTCACTAATAACTCAGGTTTGCGAAAGATCGCTTCATATAACAGCCAGTCTGGAAATGCGTTCGAGACCACCGCGTACAACTTGATCAGCAGATCGTTGTTCGATGCGTCAGCAATTCGAGAGTGGAACTCACGGCTGGACTGTCGAATATGCGATATTTCATTTAAGGATCTATTTTTTTTCATATCCGCCAGTAAATTCTCCAGATTCGAGATTTGCACAGGCGTAATATTTTTTGCCGCTTCTTTTGCGATCATCGCTTCCAGGATCAAGCGCAAGCCATACGCCTCCACGATATCCTTTGCAGACATTTGCCGTACGCGCACGCCCCGGTAGGGTACTCGTTCTGCAAGCCCTGACGCCACAAGAAGATCAAGCGCTTCACGCACAGGAGTCATGCTCACGCCCATTTGACTGGCGATATCTTCCTGGCGCAGCCAGTCACCAGGTGCGTATTTTCCCGCGATGATGTGACGGTGCAGCACATCAAATAACTCTTCTTTGAGAGGTTTGTGTGTGAGCTCTTGCTCCTTGACGATTGACATAATTATATATTATATATAATTAATCAGGATTATGGAAGCCTCCAATATCATGATTTTTGACGCTAAAAACCAGCATTTATGTAACTCAATAAATATTTTTGTTTCGGTTATACTCGGTTTATTGGAGCATACATGGCTGAAATTAATCTTACCCAATTAATACCTGCAATTGAATCATTTATCCCACTGGGCCGTTCGGGGTTAATGCCTGCATTGCATGCGGCGCAAAAAATTTATGGTTGGCTTCCTCAGGAAGTTGCCAGCGAAGTTGCAAAATCCTTGCGCGTGCCGCTGGCGGATGTGCATGGCGTCATTGAATTTTATTCGCTCTTCTACAACGAACCAACAAGTAAACATGTGATCAGAGTTTGTACAGATGTAGCCTGCGCGCTCAAAGGTGCGGATGGAATCCTGAATCATCTTTGCGCTCATCATGGATTAAAACCGCGTCAGACTCCCGAAGACCTGTCTCTAACCATTGAGCCGAGTCCATGCCTTGGGCTTTGTGAACACGCCCCGGCCGCATTGGTGGACAATGATGCTGAGACAAATATCAATCTCAACAAAAACACTTATGGGTTGGGAAATCCGCCCTCCCTGGTTTACGGCCCAATTCGTTTATTGACTGCCAACTGCGGCAATGGGACTACGACTCTTGCCGGGTACGGCGAATACGCCGCCTATCAAAAAGCATTAACCCTAAATCCTGAAGATGTGATCGCCGAAATCAAAGCCAGCGGACTTGTGGGGCGCGGCGGCGCGGCATTCCCAACGGGGATTAAATGGGAAGGCGCGGC
>JANODZ010000037.1:0-1525 GCA_031412935.1 Anaerolineales bacterium | reverse complement strand
GGATTTTGATTCCGTTCCATGCCCTTGAATGCGCTCTCCAATTGTTTGGGGAACGCGCTTTCCATCATCGAAAGATTTCTGCGGATGTCTAAAATGTCTCGCATCGGCTCGTTGCCAACGGGGCAAATATCCACGCAGGCGCCGCAGCTTGTGCAAGCCCAGACCGCCTCTTCTGAGATCAAATTCAGCATCGGCACGTCGGTCAAGCCTCCGTTTTTCAAATGATAGCGTTTGTTAATTTCCAACGCCGCGGGCGAAAGCAGTTTACCGGTAGTATAAGCAGGGCACACTTCCTGACAGCGGAAGCATTGAATACATGCAAAGCCATCCATGATCTGCTCCCAGCCCAGGTCTTTCATTTTCGCTGCGCCAAATTGTTCAATGGATTGATCGTCAAGATTGATATAACCCATTTGTCCAATCGATTTTCGTTCAGGCTTCAACGCAATATTTAAAGGAGCAAAGAAGATATGAATATGTTTTGAATATGGGAAGTAGGGCAGGAAGGCAACGACCACGCCAATGGATATCCACCAGGCCATATGTTCTCCAATGACAATTGCGCTTGGGTCCAAACCTGACCACAGGCCTGATACTGTTGAAATGACCGGCTGCCAGCTGTCAGTTTTTCCAAGCGCCGCCAGGTGAAAAGATTCTTCAAGCATCCTCATAAAATTATGCGTAAAAAATGTGGCGGTAACAATTGCCGAGTCGCGCAAAATGCCCGCCCGTGCCTTTGGATTCAACAAGGTTGTATCTCTTGTGGAGAGGGTATCTGGTTTAAGAACGTATCGGCGAAATGCCAGCAGGAGCATTCCAACCATGATCGCCACCCCCATCCCATCTGCAAGCAATCTGTAGACATCCCCAAACCAGCCTATGTTGTACAGGAGCTTGAACCCTGTAAAACCATAAATGACATCTGAAAGATTTATCAACAGATAAGTGAAAAACCCCCAGCCAATGAATGCGTGCAAAATACTCGGCCCAAGACGGAATCGAAAAACAGCTTTAAAAAAAACCGTCTTCGCGATCAAGTCCCCAACCCTCTTCAGCATCAGTGACCAATCTATTTTGCCCTGCCCGCTGTTGATGTGACTCATGATGCGCGCAGTGCCGCGATAGGTGAAATACAACGACACAATTGTTGCAATGATAAAGAGGATTTTTTCTATGAGTGTAAGCATCATGACTCCCGAATTTATGTATAATTTTTGATAAGTTTAACACAAATGGGGGGATAAAAAAACAGCCGCTTAGAGCGGCCATGGAAATCACTGGACAGGTATTGGATCCTTAATTAAGCGGCTACAACCCAGCGGTCGCGCCCGTTTTTCTTGGCTTCGTACATGGCATCGTCTGCGCGTTTGAGCAGGGTTTCCCAGGTATCTATTCCCATTTGATATTGCGCGATCCCGATGCTAATTGTAACTTTCAAAGAATGCTCAAACGCATCCACCATGGTTTCACGCACACGTTTGGATAATCTTTCGGCTTGTTCTCCAGCGGCTGAAGATTTTGTATT
>JANODZ010000036.1:0-5025 GCA_031412935.1 Anaerolineales bacterium | reverse complement strand
TGCATACGAGTTTGCGGCAGCCGCGTGAGAAAGTGACACAACGCGTAATCAATGCGATCCGAAACCCGCACGTCGATATTATCGGTCACCCCACGGGCCGTTTGATCCCTGATCGGGAAGGCGCCGATCTGGATATGGAAGCCGTGCTCAACGCCGCCGCTGAATCAGGGGTGGCAATGGAAATCAACGCTCATCCTGCCCGCCTTGATCTGGATGATGTGTATGCCCGCCGCGCGAAGGATATGGGCATCCTCATCAGTATCAATACCGATTCGCATTCTGAAGAAGATTTTGACAATTTATTCTATGGTGTCGCCACCGCCCGCCGTGCGTGGTTGACGAAAGAGGACGTGATCAATACCTGGTCAACGAAGAAGTTGTTGGAATGGTTGAAGAAACGTGGATAATCGAAGATTGTATAGGACTGCACTAAAATCTCTCCTGTTTCTAATCCTCGCCCCAGGTATGGTTGCCGGTTACATCCCTCTCACCCTGCAAAAATGGGGGCCGCAGATTGAGACGGGTTTCCTCGCCTATCTTGCCTTTCCATTCTGGTTGATTGGCGTACTTGTCCTCTTGTGGTGCTTCAGGGATTTCCTCATCAAGGGGAAAGGCACGCCTGCTCCGATGGACCCGCCCAAGGAATTGGTGATAACCGGTTTGTATAATTATGTCCGCAACCCAATGTACGCGGGCGTGCTCATGATCATCATTGGTCATTTCCTGTGGTTCAAAACAATTTGGCTGATGGTGTATGCGGCTGTGGTCTTTCTGGCATTCAATTTGTTTGTGACTCTATATGAGGAGCCGCATTTGAAGAAGACTTTCGGCGCGGGGTACGAAGAGTATGTTAAGAAAGTTCCGCGCTGGATACCCCGTATCAATAAATGATCAATAGGAAAAGAAGAAGAAAAGAGAATTTTTTAAATTTAATTATTTATTCTTTTTTTCACAAAAGGGCGTATAATCTTAACGACAAGGAGGTCGATATGCTAAGCAAAGTGATGCAAGATGCAATGAACGACCAGATCAACAAAGAGTTGTATTCCTCTTATCTGTATCTCTCAATGGCCGCGTATTTTGAAGATAGGAATCTGCCAGGCTTCGCGCACTGGATGCGAATTCAGGAATCTGAAGAACGTGAACATGCCATGAAGTTCTATGATTTCATTTTGGAACGTGGCGGCAAGGTGAACCTCAAAGCCATTGAGGCGCCGAAGACAGAGTGGAAGTCCACTCTTGAGGTTGCTGAGGAAGTAGCCGCGCACGAGGCAAAGGTCACTGCTTCGATTTACGTATTGTACGAAACCGCGCTGAAAGAGAAGGATTATCCAACGCAGGTTATGCTGCAATGGTTTATCTCAGAGCAGGTGGAGGAAGAGAAGAAGGCCGCTGAGATCGTAGGGAATTTGAAATTGATTGAGGAACGTGGTACGGCTGTTCTGATGCTCGATCATCAGCTTGCGAAACGCGGCGGAGAATAGGTTTATACTTAAGACCCTAAAGGCTTTGAATGCCTTTAGGGTCTTTTTTTATTTAAGGAGAACTATGGATCTTTCAATCCGCCGTGTTTCACAGGAAGACAAAAAAGAATGGCTCCGTATGCGCAAAGGGATCTGGCCCGAAGCATCTGACGAAGATTTGGATTTTGATATGGATGACATCCTGTCAAGTGAAACGAACGTGGTTTTCTTTGCCTGTGATGCGGGTAAACCGATTGGATTAACCGAAGCGCAAATAAGAGAAACTGCAGAGGGATGTGAAACCAGCCCGGTAGGTTATCTTGAAGGATGTTTTGTCCAAGAGGAGTATCGCGGAAAAGGGGTGGTGATTATTATGGGCCAAGCCGCTGAAAATTGGTCGCGTGAGAAAGGCTGCACTGAGATGGCCTCGGATACCTGGCTGGAAAATGAATCCAGTATCCGCGCACATGCGAGAATGGGATATATCGAAGTGGAACGGCTGGTTCATTTTGTGAAGCAGTTGTAATATCCCTTCCAGCCCCACGATAATTGATCTTGCCGAAAGTAAAAAGTAAAAAGTAAAAAGTGAGAAGGGGAAGTGGGAGAGTCTCTTACATGGATAAATCTCTAAAAAGTACACGCTCAAAAAAATAAGTGAGCGCCAATAAAATTTGGTCGCTCACTTATTACTTCTTTCTTATTACTTCTTTCTTCTTACTTCTCACTACTTCTTACTTCTTATTACTCTTTCACTTCGCCATCAATCACATCTCCATCCTGTGGCGTGGATTGTGCTTTGTCTTTTGGTTGCCCGCCTTCGGGCTGGCCTTGCGGTTCGCCTTGTGCGTAGAGCTGCTGGCTCAATGCATGGAAGGCGTTTTGCAATGTTTCAGTATGTTTCTTGATATTGGCTACATCTTCACCTTGTGCGGCTTGCTTCAGATCGTTGATCTGAGTTTCGATCGAGCCGCGTTCCGCCTCTGGAACTTTATCGCCGAGATCGCGCAATGCTTTTTCTGTTTGATACACAAGGTTATCTGCGTCGTTTTTCACTCCGATCACTTCGCGGCGCTGTTTATCTGCGCTTTCGTTTTGTCGTGCTTCCTGCACCATACGCTCAATATCATTCTTGTTCAAGTTCGTTGAAGCCGTAATGACAACTTTTTGTTCCTTGCCTGAGGCTTTATCTTTCGCCGTCACGTTGATGATGCCGTTTGCGTCAATATCAAAGGTCACTTCCACTTGCGGAATGCCGCGCGCGGCCGGTGGAATTCCATCCAGTCGAAATCTTCCGAGGCTCATGTTGTCATTCGCCATTGGGCGTTCGCCTTGTAAAACATGAATGTCAACAGCGGTCTGGTTATCTGCGGCAGTGGAATAGGTCTCGGTTTTGCGAACGGGGATGGTGGTGTTGCGTTCGATCATCACGGTCATCACGCTGCCCATTGTTTCCACGCCGAGGGAAAGCGGAGTCACATCGAGCAATAAAATATCTTTGACATCGCCGGCAAGCACCCCGGCTTGAATGGCAGCGCCAATTGCAACAACTTCATCTGGATTAACCCCTTTGTTCGGCTCTTTGCCATTTGTCAAACTACGCACCAGATCCTGCACCATCGGCATGCGCGATGAACCACCGACGAGGACCACTTCATCAAGTTTGTCTGCAGACAAGCCCGCATCTTTAAGCGCGGCTTCAAACGGCTTGCGGCAGCGCGCAAGCAGGTCGCTGGTCATTTGTTCAAATTTAGCGCGGGTGAGTTTAACTTGTAAGTGCTTCGGTCCGCTGGCATCGGCTGTGACGTAAGGCAGGTTGATCTCCGTTTCCATGACTGTCGAAAGTTCGATCTTGGCTTTTTCTGCGGCTTCGCGCAAACGCTGCAGAGCCTGTTTATCAGCCCGCAGGTCGATACCCTGATCCTTCTTGAATTCATCCGCGGCCCAATTGGTGATCTTCTGATCCCAGTCATCGCCGCCGAGGTGAGTATCTCCATTTGTAGATTTGACTTCGATCACGCCTTCGCCCACTTCAAGGACGGATACATCAAATGTTCCGCCGCCGAGATCGAAGACTAAAATGGTTTCGTTCTTTTTCTTATCGAGACCATAGCTGAGAGCAGAAGCTGTTGGTTCATTAATGATACGCAAGACTTCCAAACCCGCGATTTTGCCGGCGTCTTTAGTAGCCTGCCGCTGGCTGTCGTTGAAATACGCAGGGACTGTGATGACTGCCTGCGTAACCGCCTCACCCAAATATGATTCAGCATCAGATTTGAGTTTGCCCAATATCATGGCGCTGATTTCCTGCGGAGAGTATTCTTTCCCGGTAACAGGGATTTTGATACGCACGTCATTGGATGGTCCTTCGGTAACTTTAAATGGAACCATGCCGCGTTCGACACTGGTTTCTTCGAAGTGACGTCCCATGAAACGCTTGATGGAATAGACAGTATTATCTGAATTTATAACACCCTGTCGTTTAGCGGTTTGTCCGACCATGCGTTCGCCGTTCTTGTTGAACGCGACGATGGATGGGCACAGGCGCCCGCCTTCCGCGGTTGTGATAACGGTGGGTGTGCCGCCTTCCATAACGGCCACCACGCTGTTGGTGGTGCCGAGATCAATGCCAATAATTTTTGCCATAATAATACTCCTTGCTGGTTTTCAATTGCTAAATTTTAAGCGATGTATGCAAGATTTCTATTAACGACGTATAAAAATTTTATTGATCTGTTGAAAGCTCCCCGAGTTCTTATAAGAACTTGGTTATCTGGTTTATTCGGATTCGCTCACCTTGACCCAATCAAAAATAGCGATCATCGGTGTTTCTTCAAAGGATGAAGCCGTGATACCGATCCTGCCTTTTGTAAGTCCGTAACGGGTGACATCCAGTTTACGGAAAAGTTTTCCGTTGATGTGGAGTAACAATATATTTTCCTCGCAGGTCAAACCGATCTCGTAATTTAAGTTACCAGCCTGAAGGTATTCAGCCGCGTCGGCTGCGATGGGAGTGTATTCTGCGATCCCTTGTGCGAGCCATTGACCAAAAAGAACGTTATAGGTTCCGTCGCTGGCGATGTTAAATTCGTACCATCCAATTGATTCGCTGTAATCACAAACCAGACCCATCGAGCCTGAGGGAGTCCCTGAAAATTTGGCGCTGACATATACATTCGAATATTCATATGGGTTGTAAATCGTGTAATACCAGGTGTTGGCGGACGAGATATCAATTCGTAAAGATTCGTTTTCAAGGTTTATAGCCGGCGATTCTGATCCGCCGGTTTGGAAAGATACCCATGCGTCCATATTTGTGTTAAATTCTTCGGTGAAGAATATTGGCGCAGGGGAGGGAGTAACGGAGCGTGTTGGGGATGCCGGGATTGTAAATTCCGCTGCTATGGGTGTGGATTCCGCCTGGGGTGTGACGCTGGCGCTTTGGCAGGCGACCGTCAGGCTTAGACATCCAATTAAAAATAGTTTTTTCATGGATTCTCCGGTAAACAAATTCAAACTGCAGTATAACGTGATTGCCCGGCAGTTGAACTGCCGGGCAATCATA
>JANODZ010000035.1:0-3648 GCA_031412935.1 Anaerolineales bacterium | reverse complement strand
TTACCTGAAACTTCCGCCGCTCGCGCTATAAAAATCTGGAGCGACCCTTTACCCATTGGCGATGGCTGGGCAACTTTGCGTGCACGAGATGGTGAATTGCAAATGCGCTGGGACGTGGCGCATCTTCCGCAGGTGGCAGTTTGGATGAATCTCGGTGCGTGGGCGGCTGACGGCGGTGCGCCATATTACAACATGGGGCTGGAACCCTGCATCGGCGCGCAAGATTCGCTTGCTGATGCCGTGAACCAATATGATCTATTCGCAATCCTCCCGCCGCGTGGATTAAAAACATGGTCGCTTGAAATTGAGTTAACGGCATGAAAATCACAGATGTCACCACTTATATTGTTGGTAATCCCTGGAAGAATTGGGTTTTCACGCGGGTGGACACAGACGAAGGTCTGCATGGTATTGGCGAGGCAACTTTGAATGGTTTTGCAAAAACTGTTGAAGCGGCCATTCATGAACTTAAAAGATTTGTCATTGGCGAAGACCCATTTGATGTAGAGAATCACACCCTGAAATTATCTCGCGAAGTCTACTCGGACGGCGGGCAGATTCAGGGCGCTGCGCTTTCCGGTATTGAATTTGCTTGTTGGGATATTATGGGGAAAGTAACCAAACAGCCTGTTTATAAACTGCTCGGCGGGCGCTGCCATGAGCGATTGCGCGTTTATGCCAATGGATGGTATCGCGGCCCGCGTGAGCCGCAAAGTTTTCATGACAAAGCGAAAAGTGTAGTCGCGCGCGGGTACACGGCGTTGAAGTTCGATCCATTTGGCGCAGCCTGGCGTTATGTGGAGCGCGCGGATTTTGCGTTGGCATTGGAACTCGTTGCCGCTGTCCGCGATGCGGTCGGCCCGAACGTGGATATCATGATCGAAGCCCACAATCGTTTCAGCCCGCATACCGCCTTGCAATTTGCAGACGCGCTGGCAAAGTATCAGCCAACCTGGTTCGAAGCGCCCGTGCCGCCTCAATATATTTCACAGATGGTCGAGGTCGCCAAACGGAGCCCGGTGCCGATCGCTTGCGGCGAAGATTATTACAGTCCACAGCAGTTTGCCGAGCTGCTCAGCCACGACGCGGTTCACATTATTCAACTGGAGCCGCAATATCTTGGGCTGACTGCATCCAAGCAAGTCTGCGGAATGGCTCACGCGCATAACAGTGTGACTGCGCCGCATAGCGCGCAGGGTCCGCTATGTTCCCTTGTCTGCGCACATCTCAATACAGCCACACCTAATTTCTTTATACACGAGATCTTTGATGATTTTAATGACGATTGGAGCCGTAATATTTTGACCCACCCGGTCGTTGTAAAAGACGGATATATTGAACTTGAAGAAGACCGTATCGGCTGGGGCGCAGATCTAAATTATGATGAAATTGCGAAGCACCCTTACAACCCCAATAGCTTTCTCCCGCTGTTTCGTTCTGGCTGGGAGAAGCGGAAAACTGTAGACGAATGATATTACCCGGCTTTAAAGGACTGGATCAGCCAAATCACCACAGGTATTCCAGCGGCGGCCAGCGGAATTAAGATCCATTGGCCATTAATTTTAGCGCGGACAGGCTGGGCATTTCGTTCCGCCCGAGATCGAGCGGCATTTTCCAAGGCCTCTTGGTAATAAACTTGGACTAATTGGTTGTCAATTTTTATATTCATGTTAATCTCCTTTAACTTACTGGTTACCATTACATTCTGGAGAATACACCAATAGACCATGACAAATATGCGATTTCTTGACAAATCTACCCAAAATATTGACAACCGCCAAATTTTAGCGGGATTCGCCGATTTTGATTTGGAAAATACCCAACCATGTCTCGCACACTCGTAGTTAACCCTGAAAACTTTGCCACCTTTGGCGAATTACTTCGCTACCTTAGACGAAAAGCCGGGCTAACGCAACGGGAGCTTGCTATTTCAGTGGGTTATAGCGAATCTCAAATTAGCCGTCTCGAACAAAACGAGCGCGCGCCTGATGAATCCACTCTCGCAGCCCGATTTGTCCCTGCCTTATATATTGAAGAGCAGACCGAATGGGTGTCAAAATTTTTAGACCTTGGTTCCGCCACGCATTCTTCAGCGCGTCAAAATGATGCGCATATTATTGCTGAAGAAATCAAACCTGCGAATCATAATCTACCCATTCAATTGACTAACTTCTTCGGAAGGGAAAAGGAAATAAATGAGATCAAACGCGCCCTTACTCCCAATGCTGGGGAGGAAGGGCATGTGCGTTTGCTTACCCTTTGCGGGCATGGGGGTTGTGGGAAAACCCGTCTTGCGATACAGGCGGCATTCAATTTGCCCGATAATTTTCCGGATAGCATTTGGTTAATTGAGTTCGGGCCGCTTGCTGATCCTGATCATCTCATCATTACACTTGCAGCTGTTATCGGCGTCGTAGAAGAACCTGACAGCGATTTAATAACGGCGATCATTAACCATTTACAAGGCAAAACTCTTTTACTTATTTTTGATAATTGCGAACATGTAATCCAGGCCAGCGCTGAATTGGCTGAAACCTTGCTGCAAACTTGTTCAACGATATATATTCTAGCTACCAGCAGGGAAATGTTGGGGGTGAACGGTGAGCGGGCGATTTACGTACCCTCGTTATCCATGCCGGATCGCCGCCATCCGGCAATGCCCGGTCAACTGGCTCAATATGAATCGGTTCAGTTATTTGTTGATCGCGCCGCTAATGTAATTCCAGGATTTAGCCTAAACCCGGAAAATGAGTCTGCTGTCGCGCAAATTTGTCAGCGGCTGGATGGAATACCTTTGGCAATCGAATTGGCTGCCGCACGTTTGCGCATGCTGCCTGTGGAACAGATTGCAACCCGTTTGGATGATGCCTTTCGCCTGCTGACCGGCGGAAGCCGTACAGCATTACCACGACATCAAACCCTGCAAGCGTTAATCGACTGGAGTTACGATCTTTTAACCGAACCTGAAAAAGCGCTCTTTCGCCGGCTGGCCGTGTTTGCCAGACAATGGACGCTCGAGGCTTGTGAGTCGATCTGCGCCGGAGACGGAGTTGATTCTGGTGAAGTTGTTGAATTATTGGGGCGTCTTATTGAAAAATCATTGGCGCTCAAGAGAAGTAAAATTGTCGGAGGCGTGATTCGTTATCGGCTGCTTGATTCGATCAGGCAATATGCCCTAACCAAATTGATCGAAAGCGGCGAGGCTGACACGATCAGACGCCGGCACGCCGAATACTATTTCACATTCGCCGAGGCCGGCGCTCCGCGCGCGCTCGATGATTATCTTCATAAAACCTGGCTTGATAACATGGCGCTCGAAATTGATAATATTCGTGCTGCACTCGCATGGAGTATTTCTGCCATGAACAACGAAGCCGTCGAAATGCGTATGGATAGAAAAGGAGGCATCCGCGTCAGCGCCTGGGCTCTTAATCGACTGGGTTGGCTGGCTCGAGAACGCGGTGATACAACCACCGCCCAGACCTGGTTGGAACAAAGTCTTTCGATTTACCGCGAATTGGACGACGACCTTGGAATTTCATGGACAACCGTAACCCTTGGAGAAGTCTTTAATATGCAGGGGGATCTTAAAAACGCGAGAACGATGCTTAATGAAGGTTTGACTCTGGCGCGCCAGCAGAATGAAGC
>JANODZ010000034.1:0-17936 GCA_031412935.1 Anaerolineales bacterium | reverse complement strand
GACTAATTGCGTGGGCTAACCACGAAGACACAAAGCCGCTAAGCCACCAAGAATCCTTCGAGACTCCGTGTCTTTGAGTCTTTGTGGTAAATAAAAGCCCATTCATTTAGCCACTCCCAAACCCGCCCTACAAATACTTATGCAAGCGGTCTAATATATCTTCATTAAAAGGATAAAAACATGGCAGCCTCGATTCTCCCGCGCAGCAAAATAAACAAGAAATATACCTGGAATTCAGAAAGCGTTTTCAAGACTCAAAACGACTGGGAAAACGAAATACAGAATATTCTAAAAGACCTGCCCAATATAAAGAAATATGAAGGCAGGTTGGGCGAAAGCAGCGCGCTCTTGCTGGAGGCGTTAAGCGCGATCGAGAGTTTAATGAAGCGCGTGCAGCACGCATTTATGTACGCCGGCTTTTCATATAATGTGGATTCTACAGATCAAAATTCCACTGCCATATATGGGAGGGCGCAAAGCATGTACGGAATGGTATCCGGCGCAATTGCATTCATCAACCCCGAGTTGCTTCAAATTGGCAGGCAGAAACTGGATTTGTGGTTAAGCCAGGATCCCAAACTGGGAATATACAAACAAACCATCGCTAACTTATTCCGTAAACAGGCGCATGTGCGTTCCGGGGAAGTGGAAGAACTGATGGGCAGGGTCAGTGATCCGCTCGGAGGCGCATCGAATAGCAGCGCCATGTTAACCGGCGCGGATTTTAAATTTGCGCCCGCCAAAGACAGCAAAGGCAGGAAGATCGAAGTGACGCAGGGCAATATTCACTCGTCATTAATGGAAGACCCTGACCGTAAACTGCGCCAAAGCGCTTTTGAGAGTTACATGGACAAGCATCTCGAATTCAAGAACACGCTTGCCACAAACCTGACCACTTCGATCAAGGCAAATGTTTTTTACAGCCGCGCGCGCAAACATGAAAATTCACTCTCGGCTTCGCTTTTTGAAAACAATATCCCAGTCGACGTCTTCGAGAATCTGATCCTGACCTTTAAGAAGAATCTTCCTGTCTGGCATCGTTACTTTGAGATCCGCCGCAAAGCGTTGAAGGTGAAGGAACTTAATTATTATGATATGTGGGCGCCGATTGTTAAGCAGAAGAAGACGAAAGTCCCTTACGAAAAAGCGGTTGAGCTGATCTGTGACAGCCTCGCCCCTTTAGGCAGGGAGTATACAGACGCGATCCGTCAGGGTTGTCTCAAAGACCGCTGGGTGGATATATACCCAAATATCGGCAAGCAGAATGGCGCGTTCTCATGGGGCGCGCCTGGAACGCACCCGTTCATTATGATGAGCTACACCGATGATGTCGGCAGTATGAGCACGCTGGCGCACGAACTCGGTCATTCGATGCATTCGTATCTCACCTGGCAGAATCAACCGCTTGCGTACGCAGATTATTCTTTATTTGTGGCTGAAGTCGCGTCCAATTTCAATCAAGCCATGATGCGGGGCCATTTGCTCAAAACATTGAAAGATAAGAACTTCCTGATCGCGCTGATCGAGGAAGCGGTCGGCGGCAATTTCTTTAGATATTTCTTCCAGATGCCGACCCTGGCGCGCTTTGAATTGGAGGTTCATCAAATGATCGAAAAAGGAGATTCTCTGACCGCCGATTCCATGATCGAGCTGATGGCTGATCTATTTAGCGAGGGATTTGGTCCGCGCGTGAAAGTAGACCGGCCGCGCGTCGGGATGATCTGGTCCACCTTTGGGCATCTCTTTTCAGATTACTATGTCTTTCAATATGCCACGGGAATCTCAGGCGCACACTCACTCTCAGCTCGAATCCTGCGCGGCGAACCAAACGCCGCAGAAGATTATCTGGATTTTCTCAAATCCGGCTCCTCGGCTTATCCGCTGGATGTGCTTAAAAAAGCAGGCGTCAATCTGGCGACACCCAAAGCTGTTGAAGAAACTTTTGCAGTGATGGAAGGTTATATTGATCGTTTGGAAGAACTAGTTGGTTAAAGAACCTCGATATTTGGAAATTGGATATTTGGAAATCTGGATAACAATATTCTTAAACCGAAAATCGAATTTCGAATATCGTTTTTAAATCGCAAATCCAAAATCATAAATCGGAAACCAATTCATGCCACAAACCCAAATTTCTTGCCCGCGCTGTAGACAATTAATCGCAGCCAATGTCGAACAACTTTTCGACGTAACCCATGATCCCGCATCCAAGCAACGGTTGTTAAGTGGACAATCCAACCATGCCCGCTGCCCGCATTGCGGCTATGATGGCCGCCTTGCAACCCCGGTCGTGTACCATGACAACGAAAAGGAATTGCTGCTGACCTTCTTCCCATACGAATTGGGATTGCCGATCAATGAGCAGGAAAAAATGATCGGTCCAATGATCAAGCAGGTGATGGATCGTTTGCCGCCTGAAAAACGAAAAGGCTATTTACTGAGTCCGCGGGCTAATTTGACATTTGAATCAATGATGGAAACCATCTTGAACAAAGACGGTATTTCATCTGAGATGATCAAAGCCCAGCAGGAACGGGTGCAGTTCATCGAGCGCTTGATCCAAACCACCAAGGCGGATGTCCGCCTGGAGATGATCAAACACAATGAAAAGATCATTGATGAACAGTTTTTTGCGCTGTTCAGCCGCATCGCCCAGAACGCCATGCAAAGCGGACAGGAACCGATCGCGCGCGCATTGATCGAATTACAGAAGCAGCTTTTGGAAGAAACCGAGTTTGGGCGTAAATTAAAAGAATCTGTCGGCGAAGTGGAGGCCGCTACAAAAGCATTGCAAGAGGCAGGGAAAAGTCTCACACGCGAAAAACTATTGGAGCTTGTCCTTGAAGCCAAAAGCGAGGCTCGTATCCGCGCGTACGTCTCATTGGCACGCGGTGGCATGGACTATGTCTTCTTTCAGAATTTGACCGAAAAGATAGACAAGGCAGAGGGCGATGAGAAAAAGCGGCTCGAATCGATTCGTGAAAAACTGCTGGGTTTCGCGGCTGAAGTGGATAAACAACTCGAAGCTCGATATAAGCAGGCGCATGATTTTGTAGAGTCGATTCTGACGCATGAAGATATTGAGAAAGCCACGCGTGAAAACATCGAAGGCTTTACGCAGGATTCTGTAGAAACGGTTAATCAGCTTTTACGTCAGGCGTCTGAAAAGAATGATTACGCGCGCATGGGTAAATTGCAGAAAATGGTTCAGGTCTTGCAGGCCGCCAGCGCCCAGCCGCCAGAAATTGAATTTATTGAGCAGCTGATTCAGGCTCCTGATAATGTCTCGGTTGAGAAGATGCTCGCCGAAAACGACTTAATGATAAACGATCAATTTATAGAAGCCTTGAGCGGATTGGTGGCGCAGATGGATGCGCAAAGCGGGCAGGGCAATCCTGAAGCGAAAGCGGTGGCTGATAAGTTGGGAGAGGTGTACAAGATCGCGCTGAAGTATTCGATGAAGAAGAATCTCTAAAAAAGATTGCCTAAAAGAAGCCGTAAATAATTTGCGGCTTCTTTTATTATTTGTGTCATTGAATTTCGATGGCCGTATATTTTGACCCGCCGCGCAATCTGCCGATAAAGCCAAAAACGGAGAACAGGATGCCATATTTTTTTCTCATCAATTTTTTGATATAGTGGACAGCCGCAGGCGAGTCGTCCGCTTGGGCGCTGGCAGTGAACCACGCGCCAACAGGTTCTCCGGAAGCTGTTGAAGGCGCGACGCGGACTGTGCTGTCGTTGCGAATCCGTTTGGCTTTGCCGGATCCAGCCTGGGTCCAGACGCGGAGCCTGTCTTCATCCTGCACAAACCAAACGGGAGTTTTCACGCCCTGTCCATTTTTACGGAAGGTTTCCATATTTAGAAATTGCTGTTTTTCAAATTGTTCGAATGTCATGAGAGTCCTTTGTAAAGGTATGATTTCCAATCTTTGAAGCGTTGACGCCCAATGTTGGATAATAGTAAGGTCATTCCAAAGGCAATTAGAATATTGGTGACAAAAAAGAAGACCACTTCTTCAAGCGGCAGGATGCCGAAGAAAAGGATGCCCGTGGTTTGACCGGGTGATATGGACCAGATTGTATCTTTGAGCGCGACGATGTCCATTAATGAGAGATAGACTGCGGGAATAATTACTGTGAGCAAAACGAGTTTACGGTAATACCAGAGAATGTCTGCGCCATAAAGTAATTGCGGGATGATCGCGGGTAATGCCCAGAAGAGTGTTATAGATAAATAGGTAAGAGGCGCATTTTTGCTAAAAAATAAATACGTGAAAATAAGCCATACTATAAATAGGAAAAAAGCAGAACCGTAAATAAGAATTTTATTTGGTTTGAATTCGTGTTTTGGAGGAGAAATACGGCGGGCAAGAAACCACCACCACAATCCTGTGAGGATCGTTTCCACCACAAAGAAAGTATATTCTTCAATGGGTACGTATCCAAAGACGTTGCCTGTGACGAGCGCAGGATTGTAATACCAAACACCTGTTGCAACGAGGTAGTTATCCCATGGCGTCGTGTAAGTTACAGCAAGCAGGATATGAATGCCAATGGCTATCCATACGGCGCGTCTATTTTGGAAGCCAGGTGTGGGTCTATTATTTTTATTGTCCCAATAGTTGATTACAAGAAATATTAAAATGGGAATGAGAAGAAAGCGAAGAAGGAATCCGAAGTAGGTCATATTATTTATTATGGAATGGTCGAGTAGCCGAAGGCGCATCGAGATCGCGTTTCTTAATCTTCATCATCACCCCGGGCCGTGGTTCGAGTGTTGCGCCCATATGCGCGCGGATTTTGTGACCTATGAATTCAAATGTGTGGGTTTGCAGCAAGCGTGTCATTACGATGCGTGCTTCGGCCTGACCAAAGGCCGCGCCAATGCACGCCCGCGGACCGCCGCCAAAGGGGATGTAACTCAGCGGTGGAGTCTTACGGCCGTGAGCGAAACGTTCGGGGCAGAAGTCTTCTGCATTTTCCCAAATTGCAGGGTCGCGCTGTGTTAGATAGATCGAATAAAATAAGCGTTCATCTTTTGGGACCTTGTTTCCATCGAAATCCATTTCTTCCGCGATGCGGCGATTGCCAATGTGGATGGGCGGGTAGAGACGCAAGCTCTCCTTGATGACCTGCTCGAGCAAAGCAGGTTTTTCCTGCGTATCTAAGTCGTGTGAAAGTTGTGTATGTATCTCAGGGTGGTGACCCAATAACACAAATACCCAGGCCAGTAATGCAGTGGATGTATCGTGCCCGGCGATGAGCATGGTCAACATTTGGTCACGGATTATTTTATCAGTTAGACCAGCGTCTATCAAATGTTGTAATAGATCGCTTTTTCCACCTTCTACTTTCCACTCTTCTTTCTTTTTTCTTCTTTCATCAATAATCTCAAACAAATAATTATCCAATTCAGCTAATGGTTTCTTAAATCCAAATCTCGGTATTTTCCGCCAGAAGATCCATGCGCCCGGGGAAATATACTCAATCGCTTTGAGAATCGGATTCCAAATTTGCGGTAGATCATTCCAGACATCTTTGCTAAAAAGTGTTTGCATAATGATGAGTAATGCGATCTTGCGGCTCTCAACCAGCATATCCACGGTTTCGCTATTTTTCCATTCCGAGGTGACCCGGTCAGTTAGTCCGATCATCACTTGCGCGTAGCCAGAAAACTGCTTGGAATGTAACGATGGCTCCATTAACTTGCGTAAGTGATCGTGTTCGTCGCCATCTGTGATAAGTACTCCGCGGCCCAATAAATCTGTCACGGGATCTGTATTGCGCCATAAAACTTTATTGTGTTCCGTCACCAAAACTTTACGCGCGGCTTCTGGTCCGTAGACAACATATGGCCGAAAGCCTGGCAGGGGAATCTGAAAGAAACGACCAAAATGCTGGGCCAATACTTTTAATGGCCCCAGCGGAGATTTTTCTTTCAGGAAGGCACGCATTGCGGCGCGGCCAATTTTGGGGGAGAGTTTTTGATTCATATTTTATTTTGGGTCGAAAGTCAAAGTTCGAGGGTCGAATTCACGACTTTTGCCCTTCGGCCTTTGACATATTGTACGCACGCATGGTTCTTTCTTTTACAACGCCGCGATCCACGATTGGTTTATCAGGATATCCATTTATATTTATACTTTTTTCCCATGGTGCATGAATCTCTTTTGAATTCAACTTGTTCAATTCAGGAACCCACTTGCGGATGTAATCTCCGTTTGGGTCAAACTTTGCGCTTTGCAAAACTGGATTGAAAATTCTGAAATATGGCGCGGCGTCGGTGCCCGTGCCAGCGGACCATTGCCAGCCGCCGTTGTTAGCTGCAGGATCGCCATCAATGAGGTTTTTCATAAACCATGCTTCGCCCCAGCGCCAGTCGATCAAGAGATCCTTTACCAAAAATGACGCGACGATCATGCGTGCACGATTATGCATCCAGCCCGTTTCTTTGAGTTGGCGCATGGCAGCATCCACGATCGGCACTCCTGTACAACCCTCTTTCCAAGCAGTGAATTCAGATTCATTATTTCGCCATTCGATATGTTCTAGTGACTTATTGAATGAGCTTTTACTTACCTCTGGGAAGTAGTACAGGATCTGGATATAAAATTCACGCCAGATGAGTTCGTTCAGCCAGATTTCAGCGCCAAGGTCGGTTGAAGGTTGCAGGTTTGAATGTTGATAGGTTGAACGTTGGGCAGCGTGGACGGCTTGGCGGAGGGAGAGCATACCAAACCTGAAATACGGCGAGAGGGAGGAGGTGCCGTCCAAATCCATGCGATTGCGGGTTTCAGCGTATTGATAAATGGGTGGTAAAGCGTTCACCACAGAGCGCACAGAGTCCACAGAGGTTTTTAAAGATTTTTTCTCAGTGCTCTCTGTCGTGAATCTTTTTAGTCGCCTAATTGCTTCTGCTTCGCCTGCAGGGAAAAGTGGATTGCTCTCAAATGGCGGAATGATTTCGCTTTTAATTCCTGCGGGTGTGCTGATATTTTTCGGCGCAGGAATTAATTTGATTTCAGCCAGCAATGATTTCCATGTTTTAGAATAGGGCGTGTAAACTGTGTAAGGTGTACCATTCGCTTTTTTGACGAATTCAGGATGGTGAACGGTTTGTCCCAGAACTAGTTGTAGTGGAAGTTGACTTGTGACCAAAGTATCACGCTTGCGGGCGTAGGGAGTGTAATCTTCTTCGGCAAAGATCGTTTGTGCATTTGTTTCATTGAGTATCTGCTTTAATATGTCAACAGGTTTTCCATTTCGAATTACGAGATAGGAATTACGCCCGTTCAATTCTTTATTGAGTTCAGATAATCCTTCATAGAGAAAATTTCGTCGGCGCGGAGATTGATGGGAAAATGCCGGGTCGAGGATAAAGACTGGGATGACGTCACCAGCCTCGAGCGCTGAATGAAGCGTTGGGTTATCGGTCAATCTTAAGTCGCGGCGAATCCACCAGATCGAAGTCATGATAATTCAAGTTCCATTGGTTTGTTGTTAATTTCAAGCTTGATATTTTTGTTGCGGTCTATGGTTAACTTGCCTGTGTTTCCTGTGTTGTCGCTGAAATTCAGAAAACCATAGGCGCGAATGCGAGTTCTTCCGATGAGTGAAAGTGTAAGTTCACTGGTGATGATCCCTGTCAAATCGGCGATGTAGTTACCTGAATTGAAATTGAATTTTGATGGAGCGGGCATGCCGAGTCCGCGCAGGCCGACGGTGGTGCCTGTGATCTCTTCAGTTCCTGAGAAAATATCTCCGTTGGGCATGGCGGCTGTGTAGGTAATTAAATAGTACGGCGAGGTGCTGACCAATTTGGCGGTGACCAATGCGCCTGTCTTTGGATCTGATTCGCTGACTTCTGAACCAGCTAAGTTGAATTGCGGTTGATAGTAGGCAGTCCCGAAGGATGTCGAAGAGGTGACAGCATACATGGCAACTTGGGCGAGGGCTTTATCAGTTGTGCCGGCTGAAATTAATTCAGAAATGTTCGTCAATTGTTGAGTTTTATGCATGCGCCGTACCACGTAGCCGAGCAGGGTAATTCCTTCGGGTGGCAATTCATAGCGGGTGGTGTTGTCGGACATGGTCAACTCCTTGGGCGGGAACAGGCAAAAGTTAAGCGCGAAGCGGTTCTTAATCTTCAGCGGGGACGGGGGCAGCTTGATTCTGTTTCAGTGTAAAAACGATCGGATGATTGTAGATTGTGATGAATACATAAATGCTGACGCCGACCATGACGAATGCGCCGAATAGGCCGGGCGCCCAGGTGCCGATCTGTTGTAATAAGAAGCCGCCCAGAATTGGGGCAATGATGCGCGTGGAACTTTCAACAGCAGTAGATAAGCCAAGAATACCGCCAATTTCATGCGGCGCCACGGCTTTGGTCAGCGTGCTCGATAGCAATGTGTTTAATAGTCCGCCTGAAAGTGCCATAGGGGTCAAGATGATGTACAACCACAAAAGTGAAGGGGTTAATGCCCAGCCGAGCAGCGAAATGCCCATCAATACGACTGAGATCATAATAAGCAGATCTTCACGATAGCGGCTGGTGAGGCGCCCGACTAGGAAGCCTTGCATGATAACGGAGAGCACACCCACGTAGGTTAATGCGAATCCAGTATCGCGTGCGGTCAGATTAAATTTTGCAAGTGCATAAAGTGAAAAGATAGTTTGTAATATGGCAAAGGCTAATCCAAAGAAGAAACGTGTGATCAGGATTGAGCCAGTGAAGGGACGTTGGAAAGCTACCAGTAAAGCGTTCAAGGAAAAGGCTGGTTTCTTTTCAGTCATTTGACTGCGCTTCTCAGTAGTAAGGGATTCTGGAAGCCAGGTGTAGATTAGGATGAGATTGATGAAGGAGATCGTAGCGGCAGCAAATGCAGGGACAGCGTAACCCCATTGGCTAAGCAATCCACCGGTAAGGGGACCAATGATAAAGCCGAGTCCGAAGGCTGCGCCGATCATGCCTAATCCCTTTGAACGACTCTTCTCATCGGTGACATCGGAGATATAAGCTTGAGCGACGCTTAAGTTCCCGCCAGTTAATCCGTCTAAAATGCGGCTGGCGAAAAGCATCCATAAAGAGTTGGCGAAGCCGAGCAATAAAAATCCGAGGAATGTGCCGAAGACGCTGAGCAGCAAAACCGGGCGGCGTCCGAAGCGGTCTGAGAGACGGCCGAGGATCGGTGCGCCGATCAACTGCATCAGGGCGTAGGATGCGATCAGTAGGCCAGTCACGATTTGGCTGGCTTTAAATGTTTCAGCATAATAAGGCAAAAGCGGCAGGATCAAGCTAAAACCAAGCAAGTCTATAAATACTACTAAAATAATTGAGAAGAGACGTTTGTTTTCCATTTTTTTTCTTTGATGTTTGTTACTGATTTATGAGTTTTTTATTCATTGTTTTTAATAACTCAAGAACTTCAACATTAAGCGAAATGTCTCTTGGATCATGTCCGTAATGTGCAAAACGTGCCAATCCTTGTTTATCTATGATCACCTGCGCTGGGATGCGGCCAAGCTTGAATAAATTGACTTCCTGCCCATAAAGTTTTAGTACGGTCAGTGTTGGGTCAGGTATGCCGACAAAGGGCAGGTCGTTCTTTTGCCAGTAGTCTAAAAAGCTGGCTTTGTCCTCACGTCCGAACACCAGGATTTCAGTATTCTGCTCGATAAATTTTTTATGATCCTGACGCAACTGCGCCAGATGTTTTTTGCAGTAGGGTCAGAAAAAGCCACGATTGAATACCAGGAGTACATTCTTCTTGCCCAGATAATTTGCAAGGCTGATTTCATTTCCAATAAAATCTGTCAGCGTGAAATTTGGGGCGGGTTTGTTGAGTTCGACGCGGCTCACGCTGGCAGTACCAAAATGATGCCGAAGATAATTTCAACGACAAAACTAATCCAGTTGGATTGCACCGAGGACTTGTCTAAAAAGATGGAGATCAGCCGCACAATGCCGATGGCGAAGTACATGATGCCAAGCATTTGATAAGTCTCACGCGTGCCGAGCAAAAAAACCGCCACGCCCAGCCCGATGAAGAGTCCGCCAAGAATGGAGCGGATTTCGGTGATGCCGCGTCCGCTGGGGGCTGTTAGGCCTGTGAAGCCTTGCACACCCTGCGGGTTGATCAGGGAAACGAGTCCCGTCAAAATGGTTGCGATGACCGCGATGATTTGTAAAATTTTGATGATCATATTTTCGTCCAATAATTAAAATCGAGGAATCAACACAGGCGTCTTCTTTTTGTAAGACTCGTACTCTTGCTGTCCGCCCCATTTTTTATCCGCCTTTTGCTCAAGCAGCGGAACACCACTGACACGGGTAAGAAGCAATGTGACAAAAAGAGGAGAAATCATGGCAACCCATTGCCAACCCTGCAGAACGGGCAAAGCGATAATTGCCACGCCAAACCAGAGAATGATCTCACCAAAATAATTGGGATGACGGGATCGAGACCATAACCCTGTTTGAATAAATTTGCCTTTGTTGTCCGGGTTTGAGCTGAAGCGACTCTTTTGAGAGTCAGCTACAACTTCAATGGCAAAGCCGAAAGCCCAAACCAGAAAACCGATGATGGCAAACAAATCCAATTCTTTGCGGTAGGAAGTGGTAATGGCAACCAGTGCGGCGGCCACAGTGAAAGATACCCACAGCGCCTGGATGGTCCAGACATTCAGGAAGCGGATAAAAGAGGGTTTTAATTCATCAAAACGATCATCCTTTCCAGCTTTTTTGATACGCCCGAACAGGAAATTTCCCAGACGGATTGCCCAGATCACAACAACAGCCGCCAGCAGGATCGATCTGGCATCAGCAGCTTTGCTAAAAACCAGCGCAATAATTATGACGGAAATATACGTGATGCTTCCCGTTAGATCAAAGAATTTTTCAGTCTGCAACAAATAGGCTGGGATAAAAACCAGCCATTGGATGAGAAAAGCCAGCCCGACTGAAAAAGCAAATAATGGAACTCCAGCAATCGAAGCCCCGCCCTGACTGCCTGCCAAAGCGACCAGAATGCCGGTCAATATCAAAATAGGAAACGCGATAAGCGCATTACGATCCGTTGTTTTCATGGAAATTTCTCCTTGTATCAAATTTTGTCGAAGATACATCTAGCACGGTTATTAATTACGGGTTTCTCAAGTATGTTTTTTTCAACGCACACCTGCCCTGGCGGGCGGTGCCAGGGCAGCCGCTAAGATATAAGCATTTAACCTTTGTGACTCTGCGCCTTTGCGTTAAGAATCTGCAGTATTTCTTTTGGCAAAAGCGCAATTTGAGCCCGCGTTCAGTATAGATTAAAACCCGCGGCGTTGACTTTGCCACGGAGGTGGCGTGTCGTGCCGGAATTCTTCCACACTTGGGCCGCGCAGGTGCATCAGCCGCCAGGTTCCATATAAATAACTAAAAATTAGCAGCAAGATTGTCGCAGGCCAGCCAGTGACGAAGCTGGTAATTGCCAATGAGTCGATATTCTGATTCTTGAACAATGAAAATTGCAGGAACAATCGCGCGGCAAAAAAGATCGTCCAGGCGAAGGTTACTTCGCTGTATGCCGGGCGGACGAGGGGATGCCAATACCAATCCAATGGCCAGCGGCGGGCGAGATAACTTGTCCAGGCCACCATCGGGCGGCGGGTGACGAGGCTGATTATTGTCAGAAGTAATGTCATGCTTCCGCTGATAAGGCCGGGCAGAAAAAAGCCTTCCGATTTTCCAAATAGCCAGGCAATTCCAATTGCAACTGCCACACTTCCGACGCCAGCCAGCGCATATAACAATGATTGTTTGCGAACCACCCGAAAGGTCGCGAATACGACGGAGAGTGCTAACACACTCCACATTGCCGCTTGAAAACCAGCCAAACCATTGACGATAAGAAAAATGATCGGCGGCAGGATCGCGTCCAACATGGAATTACGCCCTGTAAATACTGTACGAAGTTCTTCCAGTAATTCGAGCCATTTTTGTTGTCTCATAATTTATTTGCAAGTCACGTTACAAACGTGACCTACGCGTGTCTGCCGAGCCAGAATTTGTGCCAATCGCCGTTGCTATTTTGCAGGGCGATGAATGCATACAAACTGCCAGCAAAGAATCCCAAAGTCAGCATGGCGATTGTCCAGATGATGGCGGCGGGCAGGGATTTTTCGCGGTAGATGATCCAGGCGGAGAAAAGGGTGAAGCCCGTATATAAGTCAACCAAAGATACGATGCCCCACGGCATGGCGAATAATTTACTGCCTTCGCTCATAAAATCACCGATAGTCAAGCCGTAGATCAGCACGGCGGTCATGGCGAGCATCCCAAGAACTGAAACGATTTTTGCGAATCTCATGGATTAATCCTTTGCGTTCCTTTTTATGTCTCTCGGCTGGCTTGTGCTTTCAACCAGGCTTTGATCGGTTCACCTTGACCGTTAATTTGCCGGTCAATGGCGTGGGAGTATTGATTCATAAAGTCAATCAGTTCTTGCGCGGGCCTCTGGTGGGTTTGGAGCAATACTTTCAGCCATGTCATTTCGTCAGTCACATGTTCCATGTCTCCGAGTTGCAGGGCGGCGGCTATATTGTCGCCCAGATATTGAATCGCTGTATTTAGGCTATCGGTGCTGATCGAAAGAGGTTGAACCAATTCCTTGACTACACTTTCGATGTGTGTGCGTTTGGATAAAAAGGCTTGCCGCGCGGCTAGATATTCCTGTGATGTGGTCTTAAGGGTATTCGCTTTTACTTTGCCTTTCAAAAGTCTTTCAACTTCTTTAAGCGAAGAATCAATCGAGTCACCTAAATAATGGCCTGGGATGTGATTCACCAGCTCTGGCCGCAGAGTGAAGATCCGTCCGCCAAAACTGACAGGGATTAATTGGGCAGAAAGGCTTAATGCAATCAGTTGTAGTGTGGCGGCGCTTGCCAATGCATGTGAAACAAGAATAACCAGATTGGCTTGCGCGCGGGTAACCGTCTCTTCAAAGCGGTCAACAGGGACGTTTGCGCCGAGATAAATCACGTTGAGTCCGCGGCGGCGAAGGATCAGGGATAGTAATAACGGTGTAAATGTATGCCATTCGTTGGATGAACATCCAACTACTACTGTTTGATTTCGTGCTGGGGCGGGGGATGCGCTCAGAAGTGCATCGAGGCGGCGAATGGCTAAGCCAGATGCAAAGTGTTCCTGTTGTACCGATGCTTTATTTTCGTACCATAAGCTGCCGATCTCAACCATGCCTTTTTGCAGGACTTCCATACACACGGCTTCAACTGGAAACATGGAGAAGGCGTGATTTAAAACCTGCTCGGCGTTTGATTCGTTAAATTTCATGCAGCCTGCAACCCATTGAGCACGCAAGGTATCTAAATTTGTGTTGGGTGGGTAGATGGCAGGCAATGCCTGAGCGGAGCTTAAACCCAAAGGCGTAACACCAGCCAGCGGGTTCGATCCAGATGCGATTTTTTCGTTCCACGCATCCACGGCGCGTGAGATCGAAAGTCCCTCGGCTTGACGTGCGAGCAGCCATTTGATCGTCTCAATATCATATTGCGAATAAAGGCGATGCCCGCCGGCGGTGCGTTGCGGCATGGGCAGACCATAGCGCCGCTCCCAGGCGCGCAGAGTATCCGCTGCAATATTGGTTTCTTGCAGGACAGCTTTAAGGTTGAAGGCGGGATTTTTACTCAGGGACACGGGAACTCCAGTTACAGGTTGAAAGTTGGAAGATTTAAAGGTTTTGCACGAATATTGTACCTTTTTTGAATTAGAAATTATTCTTATACTGCAGCATGCTCCAACTTGTAACCTTCAACTTGTAAACCTTTGAACTCCTTGAGAATTCGTTCAGTTGTTAAACGGGCAGAAAGGAGGACGATTGGCAAGCCTGTGCCGGGGTGCGTGGATGCGCCCGCGAAGTACAGGTTCTTATATTTTTTATGGCGGTTGTGCGGACGTAAATATCCAACCTGCCAGAAATTGTGACTGAGGCCAAACGCCGAGCCATTGACCAGGTTGTAGCGTTCCTTCCACGTTTTGGGCTGGTACACGATCTCAAACTTGATATGACTCTCGAGGTCGGTTGCGCCAAGTTCTTTTGCAAGACGAGCGAACACGGTTTTACGGGCGCGCGCGACCATCGCGTCCCAATCCTGTTCACTGCGCGCATCGAGATGGCCGACAGGCATCAATACATAAAGAGTGTCCTGACCTTGCGGTCCCGCGGCGGAATCTGTGCGCTTGGGCGCATGGACGTAAAAGGATGGGGTTTCAGGAAGCGTGTGCTCTTCAAAGATTTTCTCAAACGAGGCTTTGTAATCGCCGCCAAGGAATACGTTGTGATGCGCGATCTGCGGATACTCTTTGTCCACGCCCCAATAGAACATGATCGTGGAGCAGGTGTAAAGTTTTTCTTCGATGAGTTTCTTTGCCTCCGCGCGGTCGGGGAGCAATTGATCGTAGATGTAAGGCAGATCCGCATTGCCGACAAAAATGTCAGCGCTCAGTTCGCGGCCATCTTCCAATAGAAGACCTGTAACCTTTGAACCTTCAACTTTCAACTTCTTTACCGGCGCATCATAAATAAACTTCACACCCAGTTTTTCAGCTACATTTACCAGAGCCTGAATGCCAGCATACATGCCGCCCATCGGATACCACACGCCTTCAGCCAGTTCAGTGTATTGAAGCAGGGAGTAGGTCGCGGGTGCGTCGTAGGGGCTGAGTCCCAGATACATATTTTGAAAAGTAAATGCGGCTTTCAATCTTTCGTCTTTAAAGAAGCGGCCCGTATTGGTGTAGTGCTTGCCCAATGCCTTAAGTTGAAAGATCAACGGTAAATTGGCAATGCTGAAATACTCGAAGATATTGTAGAAGTTGCGCCCCACAAATTTTTCGAGCGAAATCTTGTAGTGTTTGCTTCCTTCGGCAATGTAATTCAGAAAACCTGTGAAAGCGGTTTTTTCCACTTTCTCAAGTTGGGTTTGCATTTTGCCGATATCAGAAGTTAATTCAAGCTGCAATCCATCGTCAAAACGCACTTTGTAGGTTGGGTCAATGCGGCGCAGGTCAAGATGATCGCTCATCTTTTCGCCGAGGGATGCAAAGGTCTCCTCCCAAACCTCGGGCATCAGAAACAGGGTCGGGCCAATGTCGAAGCGGTGGCCTTCCTGAATGATCTGATTACAGCGTCCGCCGGGGGTGTTGTTTTTTTCCAAAACCGTTACATCATATCCATTTTTAGCGAGCCGCGCGGCAGTGGCAATTCCGCCAATCCCTGCGCCGATTACTAAAGCAGTTTGTTTTTGCATTTTTTCTCCTTGGTGACACAAAGCGACAATAACTAGCATTATATACAATGTTCAGTATTTGTCAAGGTATATAATCCAATTACTTTGCAAAACCTTGACAAAGACGGCAAATAATGTAGAATATTGATTATTGAGTAAGCAGGACCATCAAAAAGCAATTATTTAGGAGCATCAAATGCAGGCACAAGCAAACTGGGAAAACCAACTTCTTGATCTCGCGGGTCAAATTCAATACCCATCAAACAGCCCTTTTTTTTCGTATTGGGCAGGCGATGACTCTCTGCGTGCAGCTTATCAATACGCGGGGGTGCTTACCTCCAAGCATAGCAAATCTTTTCATCTTGCATCCGGGCTTCTGCCTATTGAGAAACGCTCTGCAGTTCGCGCTTTGTATGCCTTCTGCCGTACTGTGGATGATATTGTGGATGAAGTGGAATTAAAAAAAGATCGCGATCTTGAGTTGGATTACTGGCGCAATATTGTTCAATCCGCTTCCTCCCTAACCGACGATCTGGTTGCCTCCGCCTGGGCAGATACCCTTACCCGATACCACATCCCGCGTCACCTTGCCTTGCAGTTGATCGACGGCGTGGCACGCGACCTTTCCCAATCGCGTTACCAAACCTTTGATGACCTTGCTACATATTGTTACGGAGTTGCCTCCACGGTTGGGCTGATGAGCATGTACATCGTCGGCTTCAAGAGTCATGAAGCGGTGCCATTTGCCATCAAGCTTGGCGTGGCTTTGCAAATGACAAATATCCTGCGGGATGTGGGTGAGGATTATCGCAATGGACGCTTATATCTCCCGCGCGAAGAATTGGCTTTTTATGGCATCAGCGAAGCCGACATCGCCGAAGGCTGTGTGAGCGATAACTGGCGTCAGTTTATGAAATTCCAAATTGAGCGTACACGCCAGTTGTATCAAGACTCGTGGGCGGGCGTAAAAATGCTTGAACGCGAAGGACAGCTCGCCATTGGCGCTGCGTCCACTTTTTATAGCGGCATTTTAGATGATATTGAAAAGCATGATTACGATGTCTTTACCCGCCGCGCCAGTTTGTCTGCGTGGGGCAAGATCAACCGAGTACCGAGTTTGTGGTTGAAAATCAACTCCCCTTATTTCTTCTTTTAATTCCCCTCCTTAAGGTCGCAGGTGCAGAACCTCATTTAATATTTCACTTTGTATCGCCCGAAATATTTGCCTCGAAGCGATTCGAAACGCAAGTGGAGCTATTCTTTACGTCACTCCCGAAAAAAGTTAAGGCGAGCCTCCAAGCGGCTCGCCTTAACTTACTCCCCATCTTCTCTTAAAAATCCAATATTCAGTAATGGCTTTTTCTTAACTTAGCTGGTTGCCAATGCCTCGTAATGCGAAAATCGTTTCAGGAGGTGTAACGGATGCCTTTTTTAACTCCTCGGATTCCAATAAATTGACTGCCTGCTCAACAACTTTCGGGTCAAACTGTGTACCTGAAAATCGCTTTATTTCATCGATGATATATTGATTGGTGCGTGCCGTGCGATAGGGCCTGTCGGATGCCATGGCTTCCATGGCGTCGGCAACCGCTATAATACGCGCCTCAATCGGAATCTGGTTTCCGGCAAGGCCATGTGGGTAGCCTTTTCCATTATAAAATTCATGGTGATAGAGGACCATCGGGATGAGCAGGCGTAGGGATGGATTCCTCTCCAGTACCCGCGCCCCCATCTCTGGATGAGCTTTAATTTCCTCATATTCCAGAGTTGTTAAGGGACCCCGCTTTGCAAGGATATCCATGGATATGCCAAGCTTGCCCAGGTCATGCAACTGGCTGCCTTTACGGATCAGCTCCACCTGTTTTAGATTCAAACCCATTTTCTCCGCGATCCGGGTTGCATAGCTCGCTACCCGTTTGGAGTGACCAAGGACATACGGATCACGCAAATCAATGATCTCGGCCAGGGTTTCCAGAAGACCATCATTAAGTTGATTGATCTCTTCCGCACCTTTTTCCAGCCCAATGTTTTTCTCGCGGAGTTCAATGACTACCTCACGGGTGCGATCCACATATTGTTTCTGGCTGATGCGCAGCAAAACCAGCGGGACCATCATCAGCAGGGCGCCTACTACGCCATAGGAACGGTATCCAAAAATATAAGCGGTGGTAATCAAACCAATCCCGATGTAGATCGTGCCAAGCCACGCGTATTGTTCCTTCCAAATATGTTGCGGCGCTTGATGTAGATCGATTCCAATACCAATTGAAATGATCCAGGTGTTTGTTATGTATACAATTAAAGCGGAAATTACAATAACGATGGCTTGTATGCCTATCGAAAAAGAAACAAGAGGCTGCGCGAAAAGCTGCAACACAATGGTATAAAACATTGCGGCAATTACTTGATTGCTGAAATTAAAGATATATTTGTTGAATTTACTGCGATACTTAATCCCAACTACAATGGAATAGGCCGCGCACAGCACAACCGCTGCAATCGGACCATAGAGCAACGTGCCCGCTAGTAACGGAACAGCAGATGTGGAAAGGGATGTCTTTCCGATATACAGGTCGATCGAATATAGTTCTGTCGCGGCTACGAATATCAAACAGGTTAGCAGACCCGGCCAAATTTGCATC
>JANODZ010000033.1:0-4231 GCA_031412935.1 Anaerolineales bacterium | reverse complement strand
GGCCCAACATGGCCTCTGTAACAGGGATGCCGGAAATAACATTCATACAATCATCGTGGACACCCAAAGTGCGGAGCTGCTCGATCGCGTTCGCTGCAGGATTGAGGTCGGGAAAGACCGCCAATAAATTTACAGTATCAGCCATTTCGTCCTCCTATTCCAAATCGCTGACCGTCACAACGGTCTCGCGTCCAAATTTCTTAAGTTCATGAGCCATCTGGCCTTCCTGCACTTCCCAAACGGGAATGAGAGGAATAAGACGGGAGGCTGCCATATAGAGCAGGATGAAGAAAGCCAATGTTCCAATGCCCATGGGGACTTCGATACCCGGCTGATACAAACGCCAGGTGAAAGGCATGCGGTTGATGGTAACAGAGACAGGAATGATGATATAACGTTCAAACCACATGCCTACGTTAATAAGCAGACCCACAATGAACACGATCCATGGTGTGGAGCGCCATTTCTTATTCCATAAGACCAGCCATGGAATCGCTATATTAAAGATCAACATGGAAAACCACATCCAGCCCATTGGACCTGCTTCATGGTAGTGCAAAAGTTGATGCGTCCATTTATCGCCGCCATACCATTGCACCATGTAATCATTGAAGAAGAAGTACGCCCAACCCATTGAAATAAGAAGCATGAGTTTGCCAATGGCATCAAAATGTTCGGGGCGGATGAAGTATTTCATATTCTTCATCGTGCCACGCACAACAGCCAAGACCATAATGACAGCGCCCATGCCCGAGTGCAAGGCGCCGATAACGAAGTACGGGCCAAAAATAGTTGAGTTCCAGCCAGGACGTGTAGCCGCAGCAAAGTCCCAGGACACGATGGTGTGCACGGAGAACATGACCGGGATAATTGCCCAGGCGAAGATGGTCATTGCATTTCGCAAATGCGCCCACTCGCCTTCTGTGCCGCGGAAGCCAAGCGCCAGGGTTCTGTAGAAGATCTTGCGCCAACCCGTCGAACGATCACGCGCCATGGCGAGATCAGGGATGAGCGGCAGAAACAGGTACATGGTGGACGAAAGCAAATAAGTTGTGATCGCG
Source organism: Anaerolineales bacterium (assembly GCA_031412935.1). Taxonomy (GTDB): domain Bacteria; phylum Chloroflexota; class Anaerolineae; order Anaerolineales; family Villigracilaceae; genus Villigracilis. Next base: position 3,170 of record JANODZ010000033.1, on the reverse strand, counting down.
ACTAAATCCCACGATAAGGGCGAGTGCATATTCGGCCACAACATCCGTTCATTCGGGTATGGAAGAAGCCAGTAGAATAACCAGACCCGGCCGAGGTGCATAAAAATACTAAAGCCTGCCTGCACAAGACCAAAGGTTGTCATCAATTCTGCGGCGCGTGTGAATGGGCGGCGGAACTCTGCGCGGAACACACGCAGGATCGCGGAGATGAATGTGCCTGCATGGCTGATACCGATCCAGAACACGGTGTTGACGAGGAAAATACCCCAATAAGCTGGGCGGTTGACGCCGGCCACACCGAGACCATCCACCAAAATCATTTTTGCCCAGGTGTATACCAGTCCCCACGCCACAAAAACACTCAAGACCGCGAAAACAGCCCAGAATTTCCATGAAGTTACATTCATGGATTCCATGACCATATCATTCATTTGTCCGCGTGGAAGCGGATCGAGCATCAGGTGTTTTTCGCGAAAATACTCATCGCCATGTTTATGAAGTTCAGCCGCGGCATGCTCTTTTTCTTCTTTTTTATTATAGCCAGCCATCATTAACCTCCCTTTAAGTAGGTCACGTTTGGAAGCGTGCCAAGTTCTTCAAGGTGTTTGACGCCGTGACCGTGAATACGAGCCACTTGTGAGACGAGTGATTCAGGATCATCTATGCGGCCAAAAGTAATGGCAGTTGCCGGACAAGCCTGCGCACAGGCGGTGGTGAATTCACCATCCACAACCTCACGATTCTCAGATTTGGCCTTATCGCCAGCCTTGTGAATGCGCTGAATACAAAAGGTACATTTTTCCATCACACCGCGGCGGCGGACGGTCACATCCGGGTTCAATTGATTCGACAAAGGTTCAGGGCGCACATAATCGCGCCAGTTGAAGGAACGCACCTGATATGGACAGTTGTTGGCGCAATAACGCGTACCGACACAGCGGTTATACACCTGCAGATTTAATTGCTCGGCTTGTGAGTGGACTGTTGCAAACGCAGGACAAACAGGTTCACAAGTTGCACTGCCGCATTGCTGGCACATCATCGGCTGGTTGGGGGTCATCTTAATTTCGGGGTACTCGCCCTGCCAAAAACGCTCAATGCGGATCCAGTGCATCGAACGCCCATAGCCCGAATCTTTTTCACCAACGAATGAGATATTATTTTCCATCGCACACGCGGCAACGCATGCCTGGCAGCCCGTGCACACATCCTGGTCTATGACCATGCCCCATTTGCCAACATGCTCTTCCGCTAATTTAACTTCAACAATTTTTAGATCAGTCACAGTTGTCATGATTAATGCTCCTCACCCATTCCAACGCCATAAACACCCATAATACTTTCGAGGCGGGAAAGCGGTTGTTTTTTCCCGGTTGGTTCAATTTTAACTTTCATGCCGGCAAAGGCAAGGTCGCCGGCTTCATTGAAATGTTGACCAAGCAAATCGGTGGGATTAACTCCGCGGCCTTCGGCATAGCGCCCGTAAGCGCTATGACCCTGACCAAATGGAATCGCGATCGTATCCGGACGGATAGCCGGGTAGCGGTAAACGGGCACTACCAACTCTCCCGCTTCGCTGGTGATCTTCACCAAATCGTCATCTTCAAGTCCCAGTTCATGCGCGGTCTTGGGATTGATCTCAACCCACGTATTCCACATGACTGTGGTTGTGGGGTCGGGTAACTCCTGCAGCCAGGGCTTGTTCGCGCCCGCTTCAGCAAGTGTCGGTGAGACAAACGGCATGAAGAAAAATTCACCTTCGCCAGAAAATTCAGATTCAGCGCTGCTTAAATTACGATTGAGTACGTCCGCAACATTGGGTACTGTGCGTTCATCAGACATCTTCCACCAACCGCCATACTGTTGGAAGTAGGCCGCAAAAGTATCAATATCTGCCGCGGAGAAGAAACCGCCGGATTCTGTCATTAGCGGCGCGATCTTGCTTTGGATAAACTCAACTTCATCCTTGAAAGGCAGGGCCGCCGCAAATTTACCGCCTGCGAGTTGAGCCGCGCTAATTAATAGATCGGCAGTGGCGCGGGTGTCATAAAATGGCGAAACGACCGGCTGCGCGCCCGAAAGAACAGGCTGGGCAGAACCCGTGGCTACCCGCTGATAACCCCACGACTCAAGCCCGTGATGATCGGGGAAGATAAAATCCGCTTCGATGGCTGTTTCATCAGGGAATGTTGCAAATGAAATGATCTGTGGAACATATTTAGTTGCGCCGCCAAATTCAAGCGAAATGGGCATTTCAAAGAGTGGATTTACTCCATGCACGAACAAAACTTTTATTTTGCCGTTAATCATCTTCTGAACGAATTCCTGCATTTCTTTAGCAGAAGCGGGGCCTTGATATTCGGTCTGATTTGGAGCAAGCGCTGAGAAGTAGACACCGCCGGGTTTGCCAAAATTATCGGCAACCGCATTCAAAGCCAACACGGCTTCAGCAACGGCAAGCCCATTGCTCTGACCAAGCGCCGCACCGCCGGGGATGGCCAAAGCGCCAGTGGAATTTGCAAACTTCTCTGCAAGATTTTTAAGGGTTTCAAGTGGAATGTCAGATTTTGATGCGGCTTCATTTACATCCACATCTGCGAAGGCGCGCGGCAGCGGACCGCCGCGTAATTCAGAGGCGAGCCTGCCAATTGCAAGCGCCACCAATGCTTCAGTCCCGGGGCGAAGCGCAATCCATTCATCTGCTTTGCCGGCTGTCGAAGACATGCGCGATTCAAATTGTACAAATTTTCCGCGCTGCTTGGTCTGAGCTTCGCGCAGTCCGGCGAATCCGCGTGTATATGAAACAGGCGAGAGCCAGGTCTCAAGGAAATTTGCGCCGAAGGAATAGACCAACTGCGCCCCACCCACATCAAAGAATGGCAAGCCAGTCTCGCCGAAGAGATTCTCAGCGGCTTTGCTTAATGTGGCACGGGATTCAAACATACTCAACGCGCCAAAACGAAGAGGGGCGTTAATGCCGGTTGCCTTTGCAAGATCCGCTACCAGGTCGAAGAGATGATCCGGGGCCATGCCCATTAAGAAAGCGATCTCAGAGGGTTTGTTATTCTTGAGCGCATCGGCAACCACTTGCGTAGCGTCATCCCAACTCATATTTGAGTCGGCATCTTTAAAATCATCGGTGAACGGATCAGCGGCGGTTTCATACAACC
>JANODZ010000032.1:0-5280 GCA_031412935.1 Anaerolineales bacterium | reverse complement strand
ATGGCAAACCAACCCTGATTGTCACCACCGATACCGAATACACCTAACATGGCCGCCTGGTGGCTGATTTCGACATAAGTGGCGAGTTGATCGTCGAAAACCTCGATTCGGCTGTCAACGGCGCTTACGCAGCGACCGAAGCGAATCTTCAAGCCGCCTACGGAACGACGGATAGCGCCAGCCTGATTGTCGCGTCTAGCGTCATCGGCGCCAAGGTCAATGCCATTGTTCAAGCCATCAACACTGTGATTGCCGCATAGGACGGAACGATTTGGGGCTTCACCAATGTTTACATCGAAGGTGACCGCGCCTTCGGCAGAGTGCAGGAAGTCAATCTGGGTGATATCAGCGCGGATGCCAATATATATGCAGCCCAACAGGCGATGGGCAGCGGGCAATTTACTTCTTTGAAGAATGGCGGCGGTCTGCGTGCTTCGATCGGTTCGATTGACGAGGATGGGAGCAAGATCGCACCGATCGCCAACCCGCTAGTGGGCAAGCCGGCAGGCGCGATATCAACACTCGATATCGAGAACGCCTTGCGTTTTGATAACAGGTTAATGGTATTCGAGACCACGCCGCAAGGTCTGAAGAACATCCTCGAATTCGCGGCTGGTCTTTCGTCCGGGCCAACGGTACAAAATGGCGGTTACATGCAAATCGGCGGGATGCGTGTTTCTTATAACTACCTTAACGCACCCGGTTCCAAAGTGCAGAGCATCTCGTTGACTGACATTAATGGGAATGTCACTTCGGCTATCTATCGCAATGGCGTATTCTCTCCAGGCGCGCCATCTATCATCCGCATGGTCTGCTTGAACTTCACAGCGAATGGCGGTGACGGTTATCCGATCAAGGCGAATGCCGATAATTTCCGTTATCTTTTAACGAATGGTACGGCGAGTGGTTTGGTTGACGAGACGCTCGACCTCACTGCGGCTGCAACCTTCGTCACGGTCGGTCAAACTGCCAGCACGATCCTCGGCGAGCAGAAGACATTCAAGGATTACCTGACTGCGTTTCACAATACACCCGCAACCGCCTACAACGCGGCCGATACACCGATCCCACAAGATGTGCGCATCCAGATCCTGCCACTAAAAGCCGTAGATACGGTAATCCCGTCACCGACGGTTAGCGCGGGCGGAACCTACTCTGTAATCGAAGGCAGTTCGGTCACACTGGCCGCAACCGGCTCCGACGTAAATGGCAATACCCTCACCTATGCTTGGGACCTCGACAACGATGGCTCCTTCGAGACAACTGGCCAAAGTGTGACCTTCCCGGCTGAGCTGCTTTCTGCGCCGAGTATATACACAATCAAGGTTCAGGGCGCGGACGTTGGTGGTCTCACTGCAGTAGGTCAAACGACTGTCAATATAATCTACAACTTTGATGGTTTCTTCCGACGGGTGAAAAACCCGCCGGCTGTAAATAAAGTTAAGGCTGGCCATGCGGTCTCCGTCAGGTTCACCCTTACTGGAGATCAGGGTCTGAGCATCTTTGCCCCTGGATACCCAAAAATCGAGCTTGGTTCCTGCACAGTTTCCTCGATAGACAGTGTTGAGTCGACAGTCACGGCGGGCAAATCCGGCCTTTCGTATGATGCGAAGTCTGATCAATATAAATATGCCTGGAAAACGAATAAAGCCTGGGCCGGCCAATGTGGAACGTTACAAGTCATGTTCAATGACGGTACAACACAAACCGCCCTCTTCAAATTCAAAAAGTAAGTTTTGAATCAACACAGCAGGCTGGCAAATGCCAGCCTGCTGTGTCATTAAATAATTGAAGTGATAATTACGATAGGATGAATGGGGCAGCCTGTTTTCAAATAAAGCTGTGATAACAAATCTCGCTGCGTAACTTTCAGTAACTCTGACCTCACTGCTATAATCCGCTGTATGGAAAACGAAAACCGACCCCTCTGGACTCGTGACTCATCTGTTTTGCTTGGCGGATTTTTCGTCACTATTTTCCTTATTTTATATATCTGGTGGCCGCTGGCAGAGGAATTACTAGCCTACATAGATTGGAACGGTGCGTGGTGGTTGTACATGGATTGGTTGTTATTGGGTGTTTTTCTGTTCATGTCCATTACGATCGTGGCGCGCGCGAATCTTAAGACCGATGTATTGATCATCTTTGTAGGGTTCTGCGGCGGGCTGGCGATTGAGTCATGGGGCACACAGACAAATATCTGGCATTATTACACCGCGGAGCGCCCGCCTTTGTGGATCATCCCCGCCTGGCCGATCGCGAGTTTATCGATTGATCGAATTGCAAGGTTTCTTAATTTGATGGTTGAACGCGTCACAAGAAGAAGCGCTCCAACTTTTCACTTCTCCCTTTTTACTGTTCTCTATTGGCTGACTTTCGCTTCCTTCTTAACCTTCATGCTGGTCTTCGTTTCCCCGACATTTGACAAATCTTATACATGGCTTGCGTTGATCCTGTGCATTCTGCTCATCATCACACCCACAGATCATCGCTTCGCCCTGCTGACATTTATCGCAGGCACAGGGCTGGGCTATTTCCTTGAGCTGTGGGGCACGACCCGCGAATGCTGGACCTATTACACGTTGCAAAAACCTCCGCTATTTGCGGTGCTCGCGCATGGCATGGCTGCGGTTGCATTTTGGAGGGCGGGATTGTTGGTGAAGTTGGTATTTGGAAAATTGCAGTAGGTTACGCTTGTGGCCTGCCCTGCAAATAAAAACAGCGCGGATAACAATCCGCGCTGTTTTTATAATTTTATTTTTTAGTCTAAAAGAGACGCAGGAATATTGCCGCCGTTCTCTGCAATCTTCTTCAACACGGTTTTATGAAGCCAGACGTTCATTTTGGCTGAGTCATGCATCAGATCTTCGGGGCAGTTAAGTTCTTTTGCCAGTTCATTGCGTGCCTCGCGGCTGCTGTCTATGTCGAGAAGTTTAAGCAAGTCTACGATGGATACTTTCCAATCGAGACCTTTTCCGTCGGAAAGTTTTTCCAGTTGTTTGACCACGTCCACTTCTGAAATTGCTTTCGTGACGGCGGCGCCTGCGGTTTTGAGAGAATCGAAGTTGTCTTTTTCGCCCTTATCCATCGTAGCTGCGGGTTTTGCGGCAGGTGTGACGAGCGCGGCGGCCGGTTTGCCTTTACCGAGTCCGAGTTTGTCGAGAATTTTACTGAAGAATCCCATGGTAATACTCCTTGTTATAAATGGTTTGGAATGAATGTGTATTAAGCAGGATGAACAAAAGATCGCACTTAATAACTGCGTTAATGATTATATCCTTTTTAGCGGCAAAAATAAAGAGTTCATATCCAGAGAGCGTATAATATGTTATTGATATGTTCCTTCGTTAAATATCTCAATCGATATCTGGATATTAATTTGATGTCTATCCGATTCGTAAATATCAGTTAAAACTGAAAATTTAGAATAGAGCTAAAATATAAGACTGGAAACCTTGCGCAAGTTTATAAATCGATCCATTCAACCGGCAGGCCTTGCAGCAGAGTATTATCACGGGATGAAAATTGAATGGAGTAGAAAATATCCTGCGCTTTAAGAGGAAAAAAATATGCAACTTTATCTGCGCCTTGCATGGCGTAACATCTGGCGGCATCGCCGCCGTACGATCATCATCGTGCTGGCCATGGGACTTTCCCTCGCCCTGATGATGTTCTACGACGGCTTGATCGATGGTTTCAATCAAGCGATTGCCGGAAATGCTGTCCGCGTACTTGGGGGAAATATTCAGGTACATGCCGATGGGTATCGCGAAAAAGTGGATAGTAATCCGCTTCTGCCGTTGACCGATGACTCGCTCATTGTTCAAGCGGCATTATCCCAACCAGAGGTCATCGCCGCCGCGCGCCGTATCCAAACCGGCGGGCTGATCAGTAATCGCGAAGGCGCCTTCCCGTTGAATATTATCGGCATCGAACCCGAAGCCGAAGCGCCCGTCAGCTTGATCGCGCAACATGTCGTTGATGGACGATATTTGGAATCGGCCGATGCAGATTCGATCCTGATCGGCAATGGACTAGCTCAGGCTTTAGCCATCAAAGTAGGCGACCGTCTCATCATGGTCGGGAGTGACCGGCACAAGCAGAATCGTCAGCGCACGATGACCGTGATCGGCATCTATGATATCGGTATTCCGTCCCTTGAAAAGGGAGCGGCGTATATTTCACTACCTGAAGCGCAAGATCTCTTTAATTTGCACGATCAATCCACCGAAGTGCAAATTACGCTAAAAAAGATTGGGACAGAAAAACAAGTGGTTTCCGCGCTCTCAGCCGCTTTGCCTGGCGTCGAAGTTGAATCATGGGATAAGAATTATCCAGAACTCGCAACAGCCATTAACTCGAAAGGCGTGGTCATGGATATATTTAGCGTCATCATTGTCATGATCGCGGGCATCGGTATTTTAAATCTTTTGCTGATGGCGGTCTACGAACGGACGCGCGAGATCGGTCTGCTTGGCGCCATGGGACTCAAACCGCGCGAGATCGCTGCGATTTTTATCCTTGAAGGTACACTGATCGGCGTGGTGGGTGTGGTCGCAGGCGTAGGGCTGGGATTGGCTTTGAATGGAAGTCTGATGCAAGTGGGCATGGACTACAGTCAATTTGCGGGCGTTGCAGATTATATGGCTTTGATCAGCGGCCGTGTGTATCCCACGCTCGGGTTGAGCAAGATCGTTGGGCGTGCAGGCGTGGTTCTTGTCATCGCCATTCTGGCTGCTTTTATCCCTGCTCTGATCGCGGCCCGGCGCGAGCCCTCTGAGGCTTTGCATCGCGTTTAGGAGAATCACATGGGAAATCTATTTAAATTAGCATATCGAAACTTATGGCGAAATAGAACTCGTTCTTTACTTTCGGCTTTGGCGGTCGCGATTGGAATGGCATTACTGCTTCTCATGGTTTCTGTACTGGAAGGGGAGATGCGCGGCGCATTGCAGAATACGATCCGCCTTCAAAGCGGACATTTACAGATTCGTCCTGCCACTTATGATGAAAATAAAATCAGCTTGAAGTGGGAGGATTTGATCGCAGACCCTGATCAGGTGATTGAGAAACTTAACTCGTTGCCGCAAGTTACAGTTGCAACACCGCGTTTGATCGCCAGCGGAATATTAAGTCTCAGCGACGAGTCGAAGGGCGTGCAAATCGTCGGCATTGATCCTGCGTCCACGGCGAACCAGCCATTTCGTGAGGGAATGACCGCGGGTGAATTTATCCGGGCAGATGACCGCGAAGGGATCCTGGTTGGCAATGTGCTTGCTG
>JANODZ010000031.1:0-10135 GCA_031412935.1 Anaerolineales bacterium | reverse complement strand
ACCAAATTTCAAGGCTTCCTGCAATGACGGCTCGATCACAAAAGAACGCGCCTCGATCACGCAGGCATCTTTCGTCGCTCTTCTTTCGTCAATTGTTAAATCCAGGCGCAGACCCCGCTCGCGTAATTGTTCCACCATTTTCGGTTGCTCCACAAAGACAACATTGTGTCCTGCGAGAATAAGCGAGCCGCCGAAATAGGTTCCGATTGCCCCCGCGCCGAAAACTAAAACGTTTAAACGTTCAAACGTTTTTAGGTTGATTATTTTTTGAGACGTGGATGATTGCAAAATTACCTCTGAAGAGCAAATGATGAAGGATGAATGACGAATGATGAATAAAATCTTCGTGCAAAACCTGTTTACCTGATTACTAATTACTTATTACTAATTACTCAATCCGCATCTTTCCAATGTACATGATCGTTAAGTTTATCGATTGCCCAGCGGTGCTGATGCGGATAGTAAAGTAATTGCGCGAAAGCCGTATTGCTAAAGCGGAAGCGCGCACCTGCATTGTTGGCTTGTGGCGCAACTCCCACGACCGCATGCATGACCTGATTCAACAGACCGCCGTGTGAGACGATCAAATATTTACCGGATTCGCGCCTCAATAAATTATGTAATGCCTGCCCGGCCCGCAGAAATAATTCCCAATCCCCTTCCCCATCACCGCCAACAGAGTCATACGGCGTCATGAACGCAGGATGTATAAAATTTTGGCGGACTTCATGAGCGGTAAGCCCGGAGAAATCACCATTATCACGCTCGAGCCAAAGCGGCTCAAATTCAATCTTTAGATTTAATGCAGAAGCAATGATCTGCGCGGTCTCTTTTGTACGCGTAAGCGGGCTGGCAATAATAAAGTCAAACTTAATTTTTTCTTTTTTCCAGCGTTGCGCCAATGCCCTCGCCTGCGCACGCCCTGTCTCATTAAGTGGATAATCCGCCTGTCCTTGCCAGCGCGACTCTGCATTCCCGACAGATTCGCCGTGGCGCAACAGGGTAATATGAAAAGGTTGAGGACGAGGGTCATTCATTTTTCCCTGCCCCTTTGATCAAATAAACGGGGCGTCGTTTTACTTCCTGAAAAATATAGCCGACATACACGCCGATGAAACCCAGCAAAGCCATCAGCATTCCACCAATGATCAAGATCACGAACATCAAAGAACTCCAGCCTGGTGCCAGATTGGATGTCTGTCCGCTGATCCAGAAGGAGAGTACGTAAATCATTTCCACAGCGGCGAGGCAGAGCAAGAGACCCCCCAGACTTAACCCGGCATAAAGAGGCACAAGCGAGAACGAGAAGATCGCATCCATTGCCAGGCGGATCATTTTACTTAAAGAATATTTTGACACCCCGCTGATTCGGTCGGCGGGCTGATAGGGCAGGATCACCATTGAATAACCGATCCACGAAACCATGCCACGCAAAAAGCGATGATATTCAGGCATGGCCTTTAACGCATCCACTGCGGGGCGCGTGAGCGCGCGGAAATCTGCAGTGCCCGGCAAAACCTGCGTGCCGCTGATCGTGTTGATCAAACGATAAAAGAAACCTGAAGTCCATTTTTTGAAGGAGGCAGGCTGGGCCGCATCCATACGCTGCGTCTGGACAATATCGTAGCCCTGCGCGATCAACCCCAATATTTGGGGGATCATCTCAGGCGGGTGCTGACCATCACCATCCAAAGTGATCACCACGTCGCTAGTGGAAGCGTCCATACCAGCAGTCAGCGCGGCCTGATGCCCAAAGTTGCGGCTGAGTTGGAGCAAATTTACTCTCGGGTCGGATTCCGCTATCTTTCGCAGCCGGGTAACTGTCTCGTCGCTTGATCCATCATCGACATAAATAAAATGGAAATCATAGGCAAGCGAATCCACCACATTGCAAATACGATTGTGCGTGTGTTCAATCACTCCCTCTTCATTGAAGACGGGAATGACAAGATCAACGGTTATTTTTTTAGGAAACATACGAGAATTCTACCATGCGCATCACCATCAGACCCCGTGCCTGTTTCTCAAATACGGGAATGTGCGCGCCCATCAGGCTTGGTTAAGAAAACTTAAAATCAAGAATTGCGTCAATCACTTGCTCTTGTTCGTTGCCCGTGAGCGCATTATGAAAGGGCAGGCGAATCAATTGATCGCTGACTTTTTCCGTGATGGGGCAGTCGCCCGCGCGGTAACCGAATCCCTGACCCATGTCGGAGAGATGAAGCGGCAGATAATGAAAGACGCTGTAAATTCCGCGCTCGCGTAAATACAAGATGAGTTTCTGCCGCACATCAAGGTTTGGAAGCAGCATATAAAACATGTGATAAGCCTGCTCGCAATGATCAGGCACGTGCGGCAATTGCACGCCATTCTTTAATGTCCAATCTTTTAAGGCGGCGTGATACATATCCCAAACATTTTTGCGATGACTTTGTATTTTCTGACGCTGTTCAAATTGAGCAAAGAGGAATGCGGCGAGAATATCTGACGGGAGATAGGATGAACCAATGTCCACCCATGTATATTTATCGACCAGGCCGCGGAAGAAACGTGAACGGTTTGTCCCTTTTTCACGGACAATCTCGGCGCGTTCGGCGAGAACAGGATTATTAATTAGCAGCGCTCCGCCTTCTCCACATGAAAAATTCTTGGTCTCATGAAAAGATTGCGAGGCCAGGGAGCCAAAAGTACCTAAATATTTTCCTTTATATTTTCCAAATAACCCATGAGCGTTATCTTCCACAACGGCAATATTACGGCGGTTGGCGATCTCCATGATGGAGTCCATGTCACAAGCCACCCCGGCATAATGCACAGGGACAATTGCCTTTGTGCGCGCAGTCAGCGCCGCCTCGAGCTTGGATTCATCCAAGTTTAGTGTGTCAGGCCTCACGTCAATAAATAAAGGTTTCGCCCCTCTTAATACAAACGCGTTTACAGTCGAGACAAAGGTAAAGTCAGGGATGATCACTTCATCGCCGGGTTGTATATCCAAAAGAATAGCGGACATTTCCAGAGCGTGCGTGCAGGATGTAGTGAGCAGCGCTTTGTCGACCCCAAGCCCGTTCTCAAGAAATGCATGACATTTTTTTGTGAATGGACCATCGCCGGAGATGTGCGCATTCTCAATTGCCTGCCGCATATATTCAAATTCACGGCCTACCGTAACAGGGCGATTAAAGTCAACTTTGATCATAAATTCCTTAAAATAACATCACAGGTTTTGCGCGCCTTCATTTCGTCAAAATGACCGTCATTGAACAAATTGACAACTTCATCAGCGAGCGCGTCAGCCCGCGGAGTGAATCCATCCGCCATGATCCCTGCCATTGAAACATAATGGCTGCTTGCGAACAGGCCCGCATTAAAGATGGCGCTTATTATTTCAGCTTTATGTTTAACACGAATATTAAACCGCCAGGTCTGATAGTTGCCTGGTAATTGTATCTCTTTTGGCAAATAATTTTCGTAAATATTATTTAATGCCGAGCGCTGTGCAAGCGAAATTTTGGATTGGGTCTCAATTTGACTGCAATAAGCAGGCCAGGTTGGCAGGGGCGCATCGGTTTCCAGCCAATCACTTTCCTGATAAACAAATATTGCATGGTTTTGGATGGCGTTTTTATATAATTCCTCAATAGTGTCATGCTGGCTTGCATTGAAAGGCAGATAAACAGGCCGGTATTTTAAACGGTCATCTATAAAAGCATAACCGCCAAAGTTTAGCTCCGCAACTTTAGCGTATCCCGTGCTATATAAAATCACATCCGCAGACGATACAGGCTCAAGGTCTGGAATACAAAGACAGCGATCATCGACGATGATAAGTTCGGGTTGCAGGTTTTTAAGTTCTATGAAGAGATCCCGGGGAGTGGATGGTTCACCATACGTATGAGCATACAACAATCCACCAAATTTACCTGTCTTAATTCGCTCTTCAACCTGCTCCAGATCCATATGAAGGGTCAGAGCAGATATATCAACAAATTGAAATGGAACTCGTGCTTTTAAAAATGTGATCGGAACAATCGGACAAATATTGGCTGGCAACAGCCACGGCGACGATCCCGGGTATCGGACCAACAGGCTGTATAAAATAGCCGAAGCCCTTGGAGCCTGAACGATCTGCATTGTTAATTACACATCCTTGCGAACAAGGATCGTAAAATCATACAGGCCATAGTCGTGAAGCAGAGCTACATCCCGTGAAAAGTTCCGTTTACAATAATCAAAAAAGAAGAGCGGATCGCCATAAAACAAATCCGGACGCTGCGCCATACGATCAGCATCTGAATATTTAGTAAGCATATTAAATGAGAAACCTTTCGAGCTGATCTCATTGATTCGCTTCAAGGTTTTGAGTACAAATGCCTGCCAGTCAGCGTAGGACATATCAAGTTTGATGTTAAAAATCGCTCCGGCCAGCAGATAATCGGCTGGAGGGACTTCGCTTTCATCTGTTGTAAAATGCGCATTGGGATAATCCTTATGACTTTCCCGGCCTGCAAGCACCATTTTCTCGATCAAATCCACACCGTAATATTCGAACTTCCAGCCTTTCTTTTGCAGAAAATCAAACATGGCGCCGTAGCCGCTGCCATAGTCGATGACTGAGAATGGATTTTGTGGGTGAATCACCTGCGCCAGTTGTTCAAACCGATGTTCCTGAGCTTCGGGACCGTTATAGTCCACACCTTTGGCTGTGGCGCCGAAGGCATCCAGCTTTTCGGCAAAATAATCGTTCAATTTTTTTTGTGTTTGTTCAAGACTCATGCTCATTTCCTTTTCTATTTAATATATTCCCCGGCAAACTTTCCAACCATAAACATAAGATCCAAAGTCGTAACAAATGGATCGAAAGGCGGATACAACTGGGGATATTCAGGATAATTGTATGCCATATACTCAAGCGAGATATTTGCATCGACAAATTTATCATTTTCAATATAATCTTTCGCAGAGGGTCCGCTAATATAATGCTTCGCTCCAACATGCTGAAGGATTTGAATTAATCGGTCGGTTTTTTGGCCGTCAATTCCAGGGATCTCAGATGAACGCAAATAGCGGGTATGAGAATTACCGATCTTGCGGGCGATCTCAATTGTCAGCCAGATGGTGAAATCTGCCAGGAATTCGTCGCGGCGCTCGAAAACAGAATCAAGCCAGGGGGCGTAGGAAGCGAAATGCGGCGCTTTGGCATACGCAAAAGTGAGGGCTTTCAGATGATTCTTCGCCCACGGCTTTGACCCATCAATCCGCACTTCCTTGATCGGAATTCCGTCCGTAACGCCTTTTGTGTGAACGGGAATGGTCATCCATTGTTTGCCTTGCGCAGTTTTGATCTGGTTGCGATTTCGCCAGCCATGTTTATCGTACTGAACATCATCATAAAAAATGAACAGGTCTGCGCGGCGAATTTGATCAAAATAACCACGCCAGGGAATGTAGGAAGGCTGAAGAATAACAACGTTCATTTGCCAACAATTTCGTGAATTACATACGAGGGCCGGTCCATGCTTCGATCAAACATACGCGCAAGATATTCACCAAAAATTCCCAATGCGAAAAGCTGCGCTCCATTAAATAGCGCTATGATTGAGGCAAGAAATGGGAAGCCCGGCAAACTGCCTGCCACAAAATAAATAAATATGACATAAATAAATACTGCCAGACCAAAAAGCGTCATAAAAAAACCGACCCAGCTTGCCAGACGCAGAGGCATGGTACTGTAGCCTGTCAAGATTAACAACGTAGCTTTTACAAGCGCAGAGAAATTGTAATTAGAACGTTCAACCGGGGCAACCTCCACTTGTACGGATGCAAAACGGGATGTGCCCCATGAAAGCAACACATCTACGGTCAAATTGGGGCTTTGAAAATTTTCAAACGCGGAGCGCAAATGGGTCCGGAATAAGCGGAACGCAGAGATATTTTGAACGGACGGCACCCCCATCACCTTTGCTAATAGACGCTTTATATTTGCAGTCATAACATTTCGCCAGAAACCCTGCGGCAGTTTCTTCGGGGCGCCATAGACCACATCAAAGCCCTCTTTTAATTTCGCAAGCAAAACTGGAATTTCCTCGGGAGGATGCTGAAGATCCTGATCCATGGTTAAGATGAGTTCATATCGAGCTAAACGAATACCGCACAAGGTGGCATTATGCTGGCCATAGTTTCGCATCAGGCAAACCCCCTTTACCCATTTATGCTTTTTTACCATCTGTTCAATGATCGCCCAGCTCGAATCAGGACTGCCATCATTGATCAAAATAATTTCATATTTCTCTACTATTTTTGGCAATACCTTAACCAGGCGTAATACCAATGATTCAATATAGGTTTCACCGCGATAGATCGGAACGACGATGGATAGGTTCATAGAATCGCAATTATATACAACCGCATCAAAGTTCGACCCCATGTCTGTCACTCAGCAAACGAAGCATGCGCTCCACTTCAGAATTTTTCTGCTGACTGCTCCATCCAAGTGAATCACCCAACACCTCAGCAAGTTCTGCAACGTTAACTTTTGTCAAGCGGCCAAGCATGGCCAGCATGGTGCGGCGCAAAAGAAGATCATCCAAATGGATAATTTTTTCGTATTGGGCCAAAAACATGATCTCACGGCGCGTATATTCGGGAAGGGATTTAAGCGGTTCATCTGCAGAACGTTTCATGAATGTGGCGACCGCTTCGGTGCGTGAACCATAACGCAGATATAAAATTTGAAGTCGTTCTTTATCAATACCGGTCCATGCGGCAAAACCATCAATTTGACGTTTTTGTTCAATGGCATCTGAAGAATAGCCATGCCCGCCGCCAATGGGCAGGTCTCGGGTATTCTTTAGACGAGCCATGCCAAGAAATACAAGCGCTTTATCGGAAACTTGCTCCGAAAAAGCGCGATAGGAAGTCCACTTGCCGCCGACCAGTGAATAAATAGGAAAGATTAAATTCGTCCAATCGCCGCTCAATACTTCTATATAATGGTTGCGGCTGTATTGCCCCGTAGTCTTTGCGCCGCTGCTCGCCAGCGGACGGACACCTGTAAATCGAAAAACAATTTGCTTGTGCGTCACTTTGATGGATGGAAAAACGCGCGTGACCAAATCGAGAAAATAATCCACTTCTTCGTCGGTACAACGCGCTTCTTCAGGGTTTTCAATCTTAATATCCGATGTGCCGATCAAGACACGGTCTGCCAATGGAAAGATCAATACAATGCGCCCATCTTTATTCTCAAAGAAGAATTCATTCCCATCGATTGCGGCGTACAACTCAGGATTATTTACGATGATATGCGAACCCTTCGTGCCGCCAACATAACGCGTGGATAAACCAAGATCGTGAGTAATAAAATCAATCCACGCGCCGGCAGCATTAATGATCAGTTTCGGGTGGACTTCGTAAATTTCATCTGTCAGCTCATCACGTAAAAGGACGGTATCCTTTTCACCGCTGACCATGCTGACATAGTTTAGTGCGCGCGCCTTGGGGTTATCCGCTTCGGCATCCAAAACAAGCTCAAGCGCAAGTCGCTCAGGGTTGGAGATCAAGCCGTCATAATAAGTTGCGGTGTTGACGATCTCCGGATTCAGGCGATTCCAGCGGATCAGCGATTTAATACGCGATAAAAATCGGTGGCGGGGTACGGTTCTGTTTCCGGAGCGGCCTGTGTAGGCATCGTACAACAGCAAGCCAAGTTTAATAATAACAGAGCCGCGTTCGGAGGGTTTATCGAGCCAGCCTAAAAATTTAAGCGGAGCATTCAACAAACCATGAAAATATTTAAAGATGGGGATCGTAGTGGGCAGCGGGTGAACAATATGCGGCGCGTTGCGGATCATGCGATTACGTTCCTGCACCGCTTCACGCACCAGGCGAAACTCACCATTTTCAAGATAGCGGATGCCGCCGTGCGCCATATGTGAGGATGCCGAACTTGCCCCCGAGCAAAAATCTCCGCGGTCAACGAGCAACACATCCACACCATTGAGCGCGAGATCGCGGAACGTACCTATGCCATTAATCCCCGCGCCAACGATCAAGACCGAGACTTCGGGATTTGCTTTTAGTGCGGACAGAATATCTTTTCGATTCATAAGCGGCGATCCGGCCTTCAACCTTCATCTTTCGTCAATTTTCAATCAACCCAATCAAATGTACGTGTGACGGCTTTCTTCCAACCCGAGTATAAACCCTGACGCAGTTTCGTGTCCATTTTGGGTAGCCATTCTTTTTCCTTGCCCCAGTTGGCGCGCAACTCACCATAATTCTTCCAAACGCCGACAGCGAGTCCCGCCGCGTAAGCCGCACCCAAGGCAGTCGTCTCCGCAACTTTGGGACGCACGACAGGCACCTGCAAAATATCAGATTGGAATTGCATTAGCAATTCATTGAAGACCATGCCGCCATCCACTTTGAGTGCAGTCAACTTCACACCCGAATCCGCTTCCATGGCATCGAACACTTCGCAAGTTTGATAGGCGGTCGCTTCCAATGCGGCTCGTGCAATATGACCTTTATTCACATAGCGCGTCATCCCTAATATCGCTCCGCGCGCATCTGATTTCCAGTAGGGCGCGTACAATCCTGAAAAAGCGGGGACAAAATAAATTCCGCCGTTATCTTCGACTGAATTCGCCAGCGCTTCCACCCCGGCCGACGATTGAATCAGTCCCAAGTTATCTCTCAGCCACTGAATCAACGCCCCAGCGATGGCAATCGAACCCTCCAACGCATACACAGCATTTTGATCGCCAATTTTATAACCAAGCGTTGTTAGTAATCCCGCTTTTGATTGCACCGGCTTCTCGCCTGTGTTGAGCAGCATGAAACAACCCGTGCCATAAGTATTCTTAGCTTCCCCCATGTTGAAACAGGTTTGACCAAAGAGCGCGGCTTGCTGGTCGCCCAGATTTCCAGAAACAGGAACTCCACTGATAATAATTTTTGCCGTCCCATAAATTTCCGAGGATGACTTGATCTCTGGCAGCATCGCGCGCGGAATCCCTAATAATTGCAGAATTTCATCATCCCAATCAAGTGTGTATAAATTCATTAACAAAGTACGCGATGCATTCGTCACATCGGTCACGTGCGTTTCGCGGCCTGTTAAATTCCAAATAAGCCATGAATCAATCGTACCAAACAGCAGCTCCCCTTTTTCAGCTTGCGGACGCGCACCTGGAATGTTATCCAAAATCCATTTTATTTTGGGGCCGGAAAAATAAGTCGCAAGCGGCAATCCTGTTTTTTCGCGAAAGCGGTCCTGTCCGCCATCTTTGGCCAATTCATTGCAAATCACATCCGTGCGTGTGTCCTGCCAAACGATGGCGTTATAGACAGGCTTGCCCGTGGATTTATCCCAGACAATCGTGGTCTCGCGTTGATTGGTAATCCCAATGGCAGCGATCTCACTGACCACTGATAACTGATCACTGCCCACTTTTTCAAGCGCCCCCGCCATCACTTCCTGCACTCGCGCCCAAATCTCCAGCGGATCATGTTCCACCCAGCCCGGCTTCGGAAAAATTTGCTGATGCTCTTTTTGGTCAACAGCAACGACATTTCCGCCATGATCAAAAATCATGCAGCGCGTACTGGTCGTACCCTGGTCAATCGCAGCGACATATTTTGGCATGGCGTCCTTCCTTGGGATAATTGTAAAACATAAAACGGGATTCGCAGCGCGTGATTCATGGTTTATAAAGTTCAAGAAACGGGACAGTTATTTTGTATGTTTTAAATGAGAAGCAGGTAAAAAGCCTGACTTAAAAAACAGCGATAGATTTCTCAGCCGCCGTTTTTCCACCGTATAGCTACCCGCCAATAACCCTTAAAGTTTAATGATAATCATTCTTTTACCTTGCAACCTGCGCACCCTTCAACCTTTGACCAGCAACCTTCGGCCATTCAATTCTCAGCAATATCTACAAAACGCAATTCCGGGTATTTTTCAGTGTAATGCTTTAAAAAAAATGTTGAACTGAAGAGCGCAACCCATTCATTTTGCGAATCACGGGCAATCATGGTTTCAGCGCGATTGGGTAAATTTTCAACAGCTGCATCTGTCCCTTTGATCCAGCGGATTAATACGTGAGGCAATCTTTCGAGATCGGTGGGCACATTA